>JBCBLF010000339.1:0-4190 GCA_038520475.1 Cyanobacteria bacterium J06627_8 | reverse complement strand
CGATCACGATGGTTTGAAGCACAATTTGGTGCGCGGCTAGCGCTTCTGTCCCTAGAGTGCCTATCCAAAACATGATCACCAAGAAAAAACCGGACTCTAAACCAGAAAATACGCCAATGGGAACACCCACCCAGATGAGCTGCCAAAGCACGCGAGGACGCAGCCGATACAACTCTTGAAAGATGCGATAGTCTTTCAATTTGGGATGCATCGCTACATAAAGTGCTAACGCAATAAACATGCCCCACTGGGCAATGACGCTAGCCAGTGCCAACCCTGCCAGTCCCATTTGGGGGAGCCCCAGCTTACCAAAGCCCAACCCATAATTCCCGACAATGTTGAAGGCTGTCCCAGCAATTACGATGATCATTACAGGCTGAGCCTGTGACAGTGCCGAAACAAAGGCGCGCAGTGATGCAAAGCCAATCACCGGGAATAATCCCCACAGCATGATATCCAGGTAGCTGTCAGCCAGTCGAACAATGGCTTCGTCCTGGCCCGCTTGTATCATCCATCGATCAAAATGTCCCATGACGATCATGGACGGAATGGCAGTCATGACAGATAGCCATAGCCCTTGTCGGGCAACCCGCTGAATGCGAGACTGCTGCCCAGCTCCAAATGCTTCAGCCACAAGAGGGCTAACACCCATGACCACACCCGTCGTAGCCGTCAGGATTGAGAGAAAAATCAGAGCCGCCAGCCCGCCAGCGGCGAGCACGTCTGCTCCCATCCGGCCCATCATGATGGTGTCTGCAAAACCAGTGGCTGATTGGGCAACTTGAGCACTCGCCAGCGGTACAGCGATTTTAAGCAATTCACGAATTTCTATTTGAAGGGGCGATCGCGCTGTAGTCTTCAACATGATGATTAACGTCCTGTTCTTAAAAATGTAGAAAAATTCGATAGGACTTAGGCATGTGTGGTGCGGTAGCGGGCGAACCTGCCACTACCCAAAATGCGCTAGATAGATTAAGGCTACTTAAGCCCTGTTCGACAAAAATTTGACAGTCTATGGGGCTTGAAAAAAGCAGTACCGACTAAACCAGGACGCGAAGCACTGGATTTACTTAAGCATGAGAAGTAGCGTTTACAAAAATGGCACCGGCTAGAGCTCTATGGCTGGAATCTCTCATCAGTCACTTCTGGAAAGTGGGCGACCCAAATTTCAATATGAAGCGGATAACTCAGAAAACTCGACTCGCGAGTGCCATACTCCAGCAATTAAACTGCGCATGATTTTCTCTCGATGCTTATCTAAGTTGTTAACGCTGCGAATCATTCGGAATAAACAGTACTGAACCGATTGTAAATAGAATGCTGGCTACCAGATGCAGCAGAGATGAGAAGGAAACACCTCGCATATTCTCCAGAATTGAGTCCAAGACAAACATCAAGGAACCGAGAAGAAATAGCCAACTGACAAAGGCTTCTCGACTGATAGTGATGCGACGAAGACTGGCTCCTGTATCACCAATCTCTTGTATCTGAGAGTTCATAACATCGATGCGTTCTTGAGCCGATGGCAGTGTTTTGAGGTTTAGACAGGTCATGGTTAATTCTCTTAGGGAAGTCAAAAGTTTGGGAAAAAGATGTGCATGTCTGTGGACGAGCTTTGGCAAACAGTGGAGAATTGCAATGGGCAATTCTCATACAGTTGGTGCTGTTAAAGAGAAACGGGTGCAGATGTGTGTTCATGGACAATCAGCCATTTGCCGTTATGCTGCTGCCATAAATCGGTCTGACGTCCTTCTGCTTCAATGGGTTGACCATTTTTCAATTCAGCCGATAGGTGGTACGTAAACGTTGCCCAAACCAAATTGCCGTTGCGAGTGGCGCGGAGGTCGTCATGAGCATTCAACTCAAAGCGCTTGAGCTTATCAAATAAGTGTGTTTGAATGCCTGCTTTGAATTCTTGCCAACCCTCATATTTCAACGGTGTCGCGTCATAAACCACTAATTCTGGATCGTTGACAAAAAAGTCGGCGATCGCCTCAGGATCATGAGTATTCCAAGCTGCATAACTTTGGTCGGTCAGCTGTTTGAAAAAAATATCATCAGCAGACTGATGGGCTGCGAACGCTGCACCTGGGATTAAAATCACCAGACTAAACACAGTCAGAACAATTGCAATCGTGCGCTTGATCGATAGAGTCACGTTCATTGGAAAACCTCATAAATATCTTGTAAAAACGGTAGGCTTGCTTGTGGTTTCCAGCCGAGTTGCTGAACAGCCTTATCAGAAGAAACTTGATTGTTAATTGAGAAAAAGGTGGCAATGCCATGTCCCCATTTGGCAACAGCGGATTCAAAGGACAATCCCTCAACTTGAGTGTTCGTCGCACGGCTAATTGCCAAAGCGATCGCTTTTTCTGAGATATCGGATTCAGTTGCCGCATGAAAGATTGAGCACGCAGGTGCTTGCTCTAGGGCTAGCACGTAAAGTTGAGCAACATCATCCACCTGCACTGCTGAAATGTGATGTTGACCAGGTGCAACATAGTGAGTAACACCGATCTCTTTAGCTTCTTGGAGACGCATTGGCACATAACTCGTACCGCCACCGCGTCCATAGATATAAAGCGGTAGCCGCAGAACTACACTCCTAATGGTTTGGTGGGCAGCTGTCAGCACAGCTCGCTCTGCCTTAGCGCGCTCCGCTAGAACAAACCCTTCAGCAATCGGATAGCTTTCATCGACAATGGCTGATCCGGTATCCCCTAAAACGCTGGTATCGGAAGTGGCTGCGAGGAACTCGTCCACCAGTTCATCGCTGATGCGCAGGGCGTCCTTTAGTTCAGGAGTTCTTTGTTCCGCTGGGGTAAAGGCAGCAGCAATCCAGGTTTCGTCAACGTGGGAAATTGGGTTTCGCCCAATATCTCGGTAAGTAACGGTATCGTCAGGATGTATCTGCTTCCACTGCTCAACAAATGTCCGAGTCATGCGGCGGGAATGCGATCGCGCTCCTCGCGGGCTAGCGTCTAGGTGCAGTACGTTGGCCATCTTGAAAACCTCCTTAGTCGTAACGGTTCGTAACTGCGTTGGCTACAATTACAACGTAAGGAAAATGAAAGATTTGGCCTATCAGAACCTTGCGTGTTTGGCAGAATCTTGCGGTCAATTTTTGAAGATGGCTTCTACTGCTTATGGCACGGGCGTCTCAGCATCAGCACCAGTCTCAATCTGATCTAAACCCAACCCCTATTGCCTCAAGTCATGGGCTGGGCTGGCAACCGCTGCTGGCCGAAGAGTTTCAGCAACCATCCGGCGGCACAGATGTGTTGGAAACATGGGAAGGGCATTCGATCGCATTGTGTTTAGCGCCACGTCCGCATCGAATTCATCAAGTCGTTGGCGATCGCCGCTACACCGGGCTTTACAGCAAGGGTGATATCTCTATCACGCCAGCGAATATTCCAGCTTCCTACCGAACCGAAGGAGAGGATCACTACTTCCATGTGCAAGTTCCGGCCCAGTTCCTGCGCTCCGTTGCTCAATCAACTGAAGCGCTAGACCCCGATCATCTAGAACTTGCTACAGAATTTCGAATCCGAGATCCTCAGCTTGAGCAAGTCCTAGTCTTACTCCGAGCAGAACTCCATAAGGGTGATGACTGGATTGGGCAGCTGTACGTTGAGTCGTTGGCCAATGTATTAGCGATTAGCCTATTGCGAAACTATGCCAATACGAAGCCTCGTATGATTTTGTATGAGGGTGGATTGGGCGATCGCAAAATTCTGCAAATTTCAGACTATGTCCGGGCCCATCTCGATCAGTCCATTAAGTTAGCCGACCTAGCTGAAGTTGCAGGCATCAGCCAATTTCACTTTAGTCGTCTGTTCAAACAATCCATAGGCATGACGCCTCACCAATATGTGCTTCAGCAGCGCGTGGAACAGGCAAAACAGCTATTGAAAGGAACGAAACTGGCGATCGCAGAAATTGCTCTGAACTGTGGATTCAGCAGTCAAAGTCACTTAACGAAGCACTTTCGAGAAGCTACAGGACTCACTCCCAAGAGCTATCGCAATGACTAAAAGTGAGCACAATGGCAATCCGAAATAAGTTGTGGGGGGGGGGGGGGGCGGGGGGCCGGCCCCCCGCCCCAAAAAAAATTAAAAAAACAAAGGGGTTGGGGACACAACCCCAAACAAGATCAGACAAGGAAAACCCAAGAGTCAAAAAAAAAC
>JBCBLF010000338.1:0-4206 GCA_038520475.1 Cyanobacteria bacterium J06627_8 | reverse complement strand
CCTAACCGAAATGGCTAAAGCGATATTACTGTCGAACAAGCTTCAAAATTCGTTCGGCAATCACATCGTCCACCGGTGTAATCGACAAACGATTGCCTCGCCGTAGAATCAGCAGGTCGTCAGTTTCAAATTCTTCTCGCAGCGTTGCGAGTGGCAGATAGGTGGGAAAGGTTTCGACGTATTCCAAGGCAACGGTATGCCAGCGAGGATTATCAGGAGTGGATTTCTCGTCGTAGTACTTGTTGTTGGGGTCAAACTGGGTGGGATCAACAATGCCAAGCTTCGTAACCTTCATGAGTCCTGCGATGCCGGGAGGCTTGGTATTGGAGTGATAGAAAAATGCTAAGTCTCCAATGTGCATCTCCCCCATGAGATTTCGAGCCTGATAATTTCGGATGCCATCCCAAATGGTTTCCCCCTCGGCTTTCAGATCATCAATGCCGTATACGTCGGGTTCCGATTTCATCAACCAATAAGCCATAGAATACTGTGTAGCCGTAAGCGCCTGAGAAACATCTTTGCTTTATGAAAGCCCTTCAAGGCAAGGCTTTCATAAAACATACCTATCGTGGTGTTATGTCCAAAAACAAACACCAGCTTTCATTCTCGTACAATTCGGTGGAGCTTGAGGAAATTTGTGCCCTGCGGATGATGAGCAGGAATACCTCCCATGATGAGGATTTGATCGTTGGGCACAGCTAGATTCCGCTGGAGCATAATGCTTTCAGCTTGGTGTACCAGTTCTTCAAAGGACCCCGGGTCGTCATCAACCAGAACGGGAATGACGCCCCAGACTAAGTTCATGCGGTGATACACCTTAGGGTTTGGAGTAATCGCAATAACGGGAGCTTGAGGGCGTTCTCCTGCAGCAATTTTTGCTGTGTAGCCGGTAGCCGTAAACGCCACAATCCCTCGCAAATCCAGGATTTTATCAATCGTATTGAGGGCTTCGCTAAGGGCGTGGGTTTCATCGGTCAGCGCAGGAGGATTATTCACATATTGGATGTCGGGTTCAACGTCTGCTGCAATACGAGTGAGCATAGTGACGGATCGAACTGGATAGTGTCCCACGGCAGATTCTCCAGACAGCATCACTGCATCTGTGCCGTCAATGATGGCGTTGGCAACATCGCTCGCCTCAGCACGGGTCGGGCGCGGATTTCGAATCATGCTGTCGAGCATTTGTGTCGCGGTGATGACCGGAATACTACGCTTATTGCACTCTCGAATAATGCGCTTTTGCAACATGGGGACTTTTTCGGTCTTCATTTCTACCCCCAGGTCTCCCCGCGCGACCATGATGCCGTCACAAACCTCAATGATGGATTCTAGGTTGGCGATCGCCTGAGGTTTCTCAATTTTTGCCATGACTGGAACATCGGTTGCACCATGGGTTTCCAATAAAGCTCGAAGAGTCTGTACGTCTTCTGCCTTTCGCACAAAACTCAGGGACACCCAATCGACCCCATGGGACAGCCCAAACGCTAAGTCTTCCTTGTCTTTTTCCGTAAGGGAAGGCAAGCGAAGATTTAGGCCAGGTAAGTTAACGCCCTTTCGACTTTTCAATGTGCCGCCTTGCACCACCGCACAGCGCACCGTTTCTCCAATAACCTCTTCAATGCGAAGTTCTAGCAAGCCGTCGTCCAGCAAAATCTGCATCCCTGGCTGTGCTTCCTCTGCTAGATAGGGATAGTCGATAGAAGCGGTATTAGGCTGGTCTGAAGATTCTGCCAGGGGGACTAAGTCAATGAATTGTCCGTCAACCAGTTCTATTTCATCATTGGGCAATCGTCCGACTCGAATCTTAGGGCCTTGCAAATCTTGCAGCAGCGTAATGGGCGTATCCATTTCCTCTGAAACGGTGCGCAAGAGTCGAATCATTTTGGCATGGTCGTCGTAGCTTCCATGGGAAAAGTTGAGGCGGGCAACATTCATCCCAGCCTCAACCATTTTCCTCAAGGTGTCCGGAGAGCTGCTAGCAGGGCCAATCGTAGCAACGATTTTAGTGCGATGAATGAGTGGAGTCATAGGAATTAGAGAAGGATGGGGTAATGAACGGGAGAGGAGTAGGGCAGGAATAGAGCGTGAGGAGGTGACAGATACGTGGGAGCAATGAAGACTGTCTTGAACCAGATTCCGTCATTCCGTCATCCGCTGGCGTTGAGGATTTGCCAACAGGCTTGAGCGATCGCCCAATCTTCTTCGGTGTGAATAACCAGGACACGAATAGAGGAGTCGGGAGTGGAAATTTCGCCATCAGAGTGAGCGGCTGCGTTTTTGTCTAGGTCGAGTTTGAGTCCGAGGAAGGTGAGAGCTGAACAGGCCGCAGCCCGAATCATCGGTGCATGTTCACCAATGCCTGCGGTAAACACGAGGGTGTCGAGTCCTTCGAGGCTCATTAACATCGACCCCATGCAGGCTTTGAGCCGATGGATATAGAGATCAATGGCAAGCTTCGCGCGATCGCTCCCCTGGTCAATTGCTTTTTGAATTTCGCGCATATCGCTGGAAATGCCCGATACGCCTTTGAGTCCCGAGGCTTTGTTGAGCATGCGGTCAATCTGATCAGCGGTTAGATCAGTGTTACGCATCAGATGAATGAGAATGGCCGGGTCAATCGAACCGCTACGACTACCCATCATCAGTCCTTCTAGCGGCGTGAATCCCATTGTGGTGTCAATGCTGCGTCCGTTTTTCACAGCAGCTAAGGAACAACCGTTGCCAAGATGGCAGGTAATGAGCCTCAAAGATTCCAGCGGGCTATTGAGCATTTGAGCAGCTCGCTGAGCACAGTATTCGTGACTAATGCCATGAAACCCATACCGGCGAATGCCTGTTTCCGTCCATTCATAAGGGATTGGATAGGTGTAAGCAACCGGCGACATTTGGCTATGAAACGCAGTGTCAAAGACAACCACCTGAGGAATATCGCCCAGTGCTTTTTCAACAGCATGGATGCCGTCTAAGTTGGCTGGATTGTGGGCAGGTGCAAGGGGAATCAACTGGGCGATCGCCGCCTTGACATCAGATGTGACTCGGGTTGGTGCGGAATAATCTGCCCCACCGTGAACGACGCGATGCCCAACGCCATCAATATCATTCAATGCATCAAGAACGGCCGTATCTCCATCCACAAGAGTGTTCAAAAGAATCGGTAAGGCTGCCGATCGGTCCGATGACGATAGGGGCTGAGTGTGATGCATTCCGTTTGCTTCAACCCGCATCAATCCTTCGTCAGCTTTTGCCGTCCAGTCAATGGTGGCCTCCCACAAAGGTCTTGGAGGTTGGCTTGGCAGCTCTGTAGTTTGAAACGAATAGAGACAGCTTTTTTGACTGCTGGATCCAGCATTGAGCACCAAAATGTTCATGGGAGTCCTCTAATAGACATCAGATAGACATCTGCTGCGATTATGTGCCAGCGCGCTCTCGCAGTTCTTTCGGAATATGATAGCGATCGCCTAACACCTCTAGTCGGGGGCCATGCTCGTCAAATCGAACAATGCTAACTGAGGCAACCAACGCATTGATGCGATCGCGATAGCGCCCTAGATCAATCCCCAGCAGATTGCACAATATGATACGAATCGTGGACTTGTGTGACACGACCAGCACATCTCCATCAGGGTATTTGCTCTCAATTTCGGCAATGACGAGAGAGGCTCGACTGGATACCTGCACAGCGGTTTCCCCTCCGGTCGGAGGATTCCATGCGGGTTCCGTTAACCACCGCACATAGTCAGCAGCATAATGGGTTCTGACATGCTCGACGGACTGATCCTCCCATTCTCCAAAGTCCATCTCTTTCAGCCCGTCCCGAATTTCAGGTTCAATGCCTGCTGCTTCACAAATTGGTCGAGCCGTTGCTCGGGTTCGCTTCATCGGGCTAACGAAAATCGCAGACCAGGACACATGCCTGTAGGCTTCAGCAAAGGCTTTAGCCATTCCCACACCTGCATCGGTTAGATCAGGATCAGTGACTCCGCAATAGCCACCGGATTGACTATGTGTAGTTTCGCCATGTCGGAGTAGGTAAAGTCGAAGAACCATTGTATTGCCAAGATATAAAGAACTGAAAAGTGGCCGAAATACCTGGAGACATTGAAGCCCTATCATCATGCCAGAATCTATTTATCAGTAAAGAGATAGACAACACATTGGTCCCCTTCGATACCAAATGTTTGATTCTAGACAAGGTGGAAGCTGTGG
>JBCBLF010000337.1:0-4217 GCA_038520475.1 Cyanobacteria bacterium J06627_8 | reverse complement strand
GCTCGAACAAACGCTGCTTGACGAAGCTGGTAATGTGATTGCAGCTGAGGGCACCGAAGTCATTGGACGATTTGAGTTCTCACCCGAATCCATTCGATTTGTGACTCAGGCGATCGCCCTCGACGGCCAAAATATTCAGCTACAAGCCGTGTCAGGATGGGTACCGATTGCGTCAGGCAGTAATACGATTGTGATTCGACCCAATCAAATTGTGAATGTTCGGTTAGCTGAGCAGGTTGACCTCTAGTCGTTTCATCTATCGCTGGTTTTTGAAGAGAGCGATGTAGTGTGACTACAGTCCGGCGATGTCTGGTGAACGATAGACTGGAAGACCGGAAAAAGGTCGTCTATCATCGATAATCGCTGTTAGGATCAAAGAAGCGTAATGTTTTGAAACACGAGATGTTTTTCTAATATGGCTCTTGAAAACTTGCGTGATCTCTACCAGCAGGTCATTCTAGAACGCTACAAAAAGCCTCGAAATCGTGGATGCACCGACCCTGTTCATCGATTTCAAAAAGGACACAACCCATCGTGCGGAGACACCATTGAGCTATCCCTGAAGATGGCTGACGATGGCGAATACATTGAAGATGTCAAGTTTGAGGGTGAAGGCTGCGCAATTTCAATGGCATCTGTTGACTTGATGGCTGATGCGCTGCGGGGTAAAACGAAAGATGAAGCTGTGGAAATGGTGAGTCAGTTTCAGTCCATGATGCGTGGTGAAGCTGAGTTTCCCAAAGATTTGAGAAAACTGAATGTTATGCAAGGCGTTGCCCAGTTTCCAGTTCGCATTAAATGTGCAAATTTGGGATGGCATACCCTCAAGGCAGCGATTGAGCTCAATCGTGATTTGCAATCTGAAGATGATTTTGTGAGTAACGAGGTTGAGTAGCAGAGATGATTTAAGATGATCCATGCATTCCTGTCAGCTGCATCATCGTTCTCTATTCACTGCTAGAGGTTCTTATGCCCACAGATATTGATTTTCTGACGATTTCAAAGTGGTTGGCGATCGCCACTGGAGCCTTTGGAGCCTTAACAATTCTTGCGTTTATCGTTTCATGGGGAATTCGATTTCGACTGGTCGGAATCACTAGCTTTATGGGCGTGCTGACTGGAGGTGTGTTTGCGTTGGGCTTGGGTCCCATTTTTCAAACCACGATTCCTGGTGCAGTTCCTTACTCAACCGTCTATGATTCAGGAGCTGTTCAGGCAGTTATCGCGGTGCCACCTACCATCTCAGAGTCAGAGTTAGACGCCACGTTACAGCAAGCCGCAAGTAACTTGTTCTCATCTGGTCGAATGGGGGGACTGGGTAGCCAGATGACTATTCGTGCCCGTACGGTCATTCATCCAGAGCCTGGGGTGTCTCAGCCATTAGTCTTGGGTCAAGTCAAGCGTTCAGTTCGCGTACGAGACGATGAGCAGATGGAGATTACCATCTACGGTGATCGGTTTGCTCGTCTTCCACAGGCAGAAGACGGGGTCTAAATTGACCGCTGATGCGTGAACATCTACGCAACTCGACAGCCCTTGACAAAGACCGATCCAATGAAGGGTACAGAATTTGATCCTTTTTCGACCGTTGATTGCATGATCAGCAAGTCCGCTCGTTTGCCGATTTCTAAGCTGCCGCGATCGCCATCTAACCCAATAGCAGCGGCGGGGTTGAGGGTGACGAGCTTCATGGTTTCATAAAAGGGTCGACCGGTGTGTTGGGCAATCAAGACTACCGAGTGCAACAGGCTATGGGGCACATAGTCGGATGAAATCATGTCTACAATATCGAGCTCAACCAGCTCCATTGCAGACACATTGCCGGAGTGGGAACCGCCGAGAATCAGGTTAGGGCCTCCCATTAATACCTGGAGCCCATTTTGATGCGCTTCTTTCGCTGCATGCAGCGTGGTTGGGAATTCAGCGATTGTCGCGCCCTCTTGAATGGCTTGATGAACGTGCTCGAGCGTTTCATCGTCATGGCTAGCTAAGGGAATCTTGTGGGCTTGCGTGATCGCGACTAAGGCTTGACGACTGGTGACGGCATGTTCTTGTTGGGCACGAATGCGATCGCGAATAAAGTCATCCATGACCTCTTCACTCACCCCATGTTTGACGACGTAGTATTCACGATATTTATTCACATCAACGAACTGACGCTGACCAGGCGTGTGGTCCATGAGTGAAATAAGAGACAAGTAGGGATGGGTTGCATAGGCGTCTGCAATCTCCGCAACTTTGTCGTAGGCCAGCTCACACCGGAGATGCAGTCGATGGTCAACTGAAAAGCTGCCAGCCTCTTGACGCTGGCAAATCACATCAATCATCGAGCCAAACTGGGTATAGCGAATTGACGTCGGACTAATGTCACCAACGGCGATCGCATCGCAGACGGTGGTAATACCTGCTGCCGCCAAGTCTCGGTCATGGTATGTTGCGGCGGCGTCCAGCGGCCATTTTGCGCTGGGACGTGGATTCATGCACTTTTCAAGATGATCGGTGTGCAGTTCAACCAGTCCTGGCATGAGATAAGCCCCATCGCCATTCATGCCCTGATTCACCACACCCGGCTGAATATCTGCAATCACTCCATCGCGAACAACCAAGGTTCCAATGATGTCTTGATTGGGCAATTGCAGGCGATAATTCGTAAAAATCTGTTCAGTCATCATCACGTCTCAATCTTTTAGCTATTGTCTGGGCCAAAGGTTAACTGACGGTTACAGACGCGATCGCGCACGTCTTCATCATGGAAGATACCAATCAATGCGCAGCCTGCCGCTTTTTTTTCTTCGATGAGCTGGATGACTACCTCTCGATTGACGGCATCGAGCGCTGAGGTCGGTTCATCTAATAGCAGGATGGAATAGTCGACTGCGAATGCTCGGGCAATGTTGACCCGCTGTTTTTCACCCCCTGAGAAGGTGGTGGGGGAGAGGGACCATAGTCGCTCTTGCAAATTAAGCTGAGTAAAGAGGTGCTGAATTCGACGAAGCGCGTCGTCCCGAGACACACCCAGCTCAATCAGTGGTTCGGCTGCAACATCCAGGGCAGGAACCCGAGGGATGACCCGAAGAAACTGACTCACATAGCCGATGGTGTGCTTCCGAACGTCAAGCAGCTCATGGGGATGCAACTGCGGCAGATTTACCCAAGTGCCTCGGTGGCGCACCCAAATACTGCCCTCATCAATTCGATAATTCCCGTATAGCGATCGCATCAGTGTTGATTTGCCTGAGCCAGATGCGCCAACAAGCGCGACGCATTCACCCGGCTCTACATGTAGCGACAGATCCGAGAGAACTGGAATGGTGGCACCCCCCTGATGATGAAGGACAAAACGCTTATACAGGTTTTCAGCTTTTAAGAGCGTGGTTTCAGACAGGGAGGAGACCATCTCAGGATGGAGCCTTGGTGTCGTCGGTGAGGTCATGAACAGTTGCTACTAAATCAATAAATATGGCGGATTGGACGGCGCTGTGACGATCCGAAAGCACGCTTCAGATTCGTGGTGTGGCTCCATCATAGAATGCATTTTGCCGGATGAAGAGTAAATAGAGTGGAAGCCTGGAAAACACTGCTCAGTCGCACTGATAAAACCATAACGGACAAAACTGTAACGAATTGGAAAATCCCGCAGCTTATTTTGTATAAAAGAGCTAGAAGAACCATCGCACCTCTAGTCCCCCTGGAGAAAGCCCCGTGCCGAAGAAACACATTTTTCTGTCCTATTGCCGCGACAACAAGCAAGCCGTCACCGCGCTCTACGCCGACCTCATCAAGGCTGGGGAACAGGTCTGGTGGGATCAAGATATTCTGCCAGGACAGGACTGGAAGCTCGAAATTCGAAAAGCCATGAAAGACGCCTATGCGGTGCTCATCTGCTTTTCTAAAGAAACCCAAGCCCGCACCACAACAGGTATTTATCCAGAAGCTTTAGATGCCATTGGTGAATTTCGCAACTATGCACCCGGCAACATTTTTCTTATCCCTGTTCGATTATCAGAATGCGACATCCCAATGTTTGAGATTGGGCCAACCCGAACACTAGCTGACTTGCAATATATCGACTTATTTCCTGCAGCTCAGAGAGATAAAGCATTTCAAAAACTCATTCGTTCGCTCCAGCTCGCACCCAATCGACCTGCAACCTTGCCCTCTGGAACGGCGATGGCAGGGACGGCCTCAACGTCAACGCCATCCGCAAACCTAACATC
>JBCBLF010000336.1:0-4225 GCA_038520475.1 Cyanobacteria bacterium J06627_8 | reverse complement strand
GGGCGGAATTTACCCCTGACCACAGATAAGCTCGAAGCGGTGATTCGAGCCCAGCGAAATGAGATGCGATTACAAATCTTAGACGATGAATGGGAGCTGTTGCGACAGGTACATCGGCGAAAAACGGTGGGTGGCTATGATGGATATCAAACTCTTATTCATTCTCGATTAGTATTTGAATATCGTGATCGCGACAAATCGTGGTTTGATATCAATCCCATCTTGATAGAAATGCAAGAGCTCCAGTCATGAACGAGTCGCATTACGATATTATGATTCATGTCGCGGATGAGCAGGTTCTATCGAACCTGACTTGGACTATTGAACTTGCAGTAGGTGAATTTTCGCTCCATGTGTGGCAATGTAACTATGTTCATTTGCAAACCCACCTTGCTCGTCGCTTCCAAACTCTCTGCCATACTGATATTCACACAATCTCCCTTGCAGAAACAGCTCAAACTCTTTACACAACTTTGAAAAACGCCCTGAGAAACACAAAACCTCAGGTGGTTATGGTACTGGGCTTCGAAAGCATAGAAAATCTGGAGCAAATGTTTGCTACCACCGAATTGGTTCGAGAAGAATACCGCAAGAACTTTCCGTTTCCGTTGGTTCTCTGTTTCAACACACCAACTCTCACAAAATTTCTGCGGCTGGCTCCCAACTTTGTGAGCTGGGCTGGCGTCACCACCGAATTGGCGATCGCCCCAGACACTCTTCGACAGGTTCTTATCCAGACGCTCGATCAGCTCTTTAATACCCTCCTCACGCCAAACGTCACCGACTCCTTTAGCAAACTGGTCGAAACCCTAAAGCTGGGCTCACTCCAGCGCTTCGAAATTTCAGATGCCTTCAACGAACTCATCGTTCAACAGATTGAGCTTCCAGCCTTTGTTCAAGCGGATGTTGATTTTGCCCGAGGACTCAACGCCGACAATAACCAAGACGGCCTCATTCACTTCCAGCGGAGCCTGACCTTCTGGGATGATACGAAACAATCGAAAGCAGAAAAAAAGGCAGAAAGCAGAAGGCAGAAAGCGGAAGAAGCAGACTATGAAACAGAAGCAGGCGATGAAATCCAACATTTAACATCCGAATACGAACCCCTCAAGCACGGTGTGGTCCTCTATGTTCTTGGGCGCTATCGCTATTCCGAAGCCATTAAATCTGATATGGATGCGGCAGACATTGACTGGATGGAGATTCAAATTCCTGTCCAGGAAAGCCTAAAGCGATTCAAAGCAGCGAAACGCTTGGATTTGGTCGCCAAATGTATGACGCTGTTTCAGCGAGTGCTGCAAAAACGGCAAGTATGGGGATTGCTCAAGCGCGTGTCTGAACGGGGCATTGGGGTTCACCAAACCTATGGCACGCCACGACGACTGTCCCAAGACTATGGTTTTTTGGCCCGGGTTGCTCTTGAACAACGCGATTCAACGTTGGCCTGCCAATATGCTCAGCAAGCTCTGGATGCGTTGGGCACACCCAGTATCGACCAGCAATGGCTCAAAGGGCTGTATTTGCTGTTCTTAGGTCAGGCTAAAGCTCAGTTGGGAGAGATCGATGAGGCGATCGCCGATCTGGAGACAGCGGCTGACCTGGGCGATCCGGGATACTACACGACCTATCTCATCATTCTCCATGAGTTGCACCGACTCTATTGGCAGAAAAAGCGCTATCTCAAGGCCTTTCGAGTCAAGCGATCGCGACTCTCGATCGAACAGCAGTATGGCCTCCGGGCGTTTGTGGGAGCCGGACGCCTAAAACCCCAAAAGGAACAGGTGTTGGAGGTGCGGGGGGCCCGAGAAACCCATGCCCACGTCAATGCAGATGAGCGATCGGAAGAACAGATCGCTGATGAAATTCGAGCTTCTGGGCGATCGCAAGATTTAGAAAACCTGCTGCGCCGCACGACAGATAACACTTACAAACTCACCGTCATCTATGGTGGATCTGGAGTGGGTAAAAGTTCATTGATCCATGCTGGATTCGTTCCTGCGCTGAAACAGCGATCGCGCGGCGTTCGCGACAACCTTCCTGTGCTGATTCGTAAATACACCACCGATTGGCTGTCGGAAGTGGCTTACGAGTTAACTGCCGCGCTGAAAGAAGAAACCGTCAGTCATCAGTATCTAGAAACGACGTCACCCGCCACGATTAACGATTCTCCAAGCACCCGAGTCAACGACGTCCTCGAACAACTCCGCCAAAACGACCACAGCAACCTCCGCACGATTCTCATCTTCGACCAGTTTGAAGAATTTTTCTTTGCGAACCCTGATGCTCTCCAGCGGCGACGCTTCTTCGAATTCATGGGCGAATGCCTGCAAATTCCTCTAGTGAACGTCTTTTTGTCGCTACGAGAAGACTACATTCACTATTTGCTGGAATGCCATCGACTACCCAGCATCAAGAAAACAGGTATCGACATCCTCAGCCGAAACGTGCTGTATGAGCTAGGCGACTTTGATCCCACAGACGCCAAAGCAATCATTCAAGACCTGACCCAGCGATCGCATTCCGCCAAGCTCGATGACGCATTGATTGATGAACTCGTCGAAGATTTGGCCGGAGAACTCAACCAGGTCCGCCCCATTGAGCTACAAATTGTGGGCACTCAGCTCTACTCCGAAGGCATCACCAATCTAGACGACTATCAGCAACTGGGCGATCGGCCTAAAGAAGAGCTGGTTCAGCGCTATTTGAATGAGGTTGTGCAAGACTGTGGAACCGAGCATGAGGCCATTGCTCAGCTAATACTCTATTTGTTGACCGATGAGCAGGGAACGCGTCCCCTCAAAACGCGTCCCGAGCTAGAGCGTGACTTGGCAGCGCTCACCTCCCCTGAAGTTCGTAAGCAGTTACGGCTGGTGGTGCCGACATCCGGCATCCCGGCGATCGAAGCCTCAGGCCGAATTGCCAAAGGTCCTGTTGCGCCAGGGGATGAGGCGATCGACACCCTAGATTTGATTTTGCGCGTGCTCTGCGGTTCAGCGATTGTGGTGCATCTGCCCGAGAAACCCGAAGATCGCTACCAGCTCGTTCATGACTATTTAGCTGAATTTATTCGGAAACAAAAAGAACCCGAACTTAAGCAGTTGCTTATCGAACTCGATGAGGAACGAAAGCGGAGAGAAAAAGCCGAGTCTCAGCAAAAGGTATTGGAAAGTGCTAATGCAAAAATTAGCCGTCGGCTACGAGCTGCCTCGTTGTTCCTTATATTGGCTGCGGTAGCAACTGCTGTTGCAGGCGGGTTTGCAACGAAAACCGCTGGAGATTTGCGCCTCAAAGAACAAGCTGCTCAAGCGGCAGACGAACGGGTCGAGTCGGCTGAGTTAGCCTTGCAAAATGCCATTGGCGACAAAACCGAAGCAGAAAATGCAGAGCGAGAAGCCCGGAATAATCTAGAGTCGATTGAAACTCAGTCTGAGGAAGAACGCCAGCAAGCTGAACAAGCGGTCGCAGAAGCTCAACAGCAAGTTGAAGACGCGCAGCAAGAACTCGACCAAGCAGAAGCAGGTCTCATCAATGCTCAGGCAGCAGAACGGCAAGCTCAAGAAGATTTAGCGCGAGCCAGAACCTTACGCGCGGAGGCTGAACAAGAAGCTGAGTGGGCTGAAACGGGGGCAAGACTTGAACGAGCAGGGGTCGCGGCCCTTAATCGCCTTGACTTTTCTCAGGCAGAGGCGATGATTGCTGCGATCAAGGCAGGGGTGACTCTAAACAATCTAGTAAAACGCAACCCTCCACTCCAGCAACCTCGAAATTATCCGGCAGCCAGCCCGGTTTTAGCGCTGAACACGATTCTCGATAAGACCTGGCAGATGGACACCCTAGAAGGTCATCAGTCCTGGGTCAGGAGCGCCCGCTTTAGTGCCGATGGCGAGCGCATTGTTACTGCCTCCGATGACGGCACGGCGCGACTGTGGGATAGCAGTGGACAGGAAGTGGCTGTGCTGGAGGACCATCAGGCCAGCGTCATGAGCGCGAGCTTTAGTACCGATGGTGGGCACATTGTCACTGCCTCTGCGGACAGCATGGTAAGGCTGTGGGACCGCAATGGACAGAAATTAGCCGTACTGGAGGGCCATCAGGACTGGGTCAGAAGTGCGAGCTTCAGTGCCGATGGCGAACGCATTGTCACTGCCTCTGAAGATGGCACGGCGCGGTTGTGGGACCGTAGTGACCGAAAAGTGCTTGTGCTGGAGGGCCACCAGGACCCTGG
>JBCBLF010000335.1:0-4258 GCA_038520475.1 Cyanobacteria bacterium J06627_8 | reverse complement strand
AGTCTACCCTTCAAAGTACGAAGGGTTTGGGCTACCGATTATTGAGGCAATGGCATGTGGGTGTCCGGTTATCACCTGTGCGAAAGCGTCGATTCCTGAAGTTTCAGGCGATGCTGCCTACTATATTGAAGAGAATGATGTAAGAGGCATGGTCGATGCGTTATGCGATGTCCAGAAAACGGCTGTGCGTCAGTCATTGATTGCGGCGGGTCTTATCCGAGCGAAGGAATTTACCTGGCAAAAGATGGCTAAAACCGTTGAAAATGCATTGTTACGGGCAAGCCTATTAGAACTGAATCTGCGCACGATCAATTACCTGGTGTTTCCTGATTGGACCCAGTCTGAAGACAGTTTAGGGGAGGATCTCCTAACCATCTTGCGTATCTTGGGGCAACATCCTGCTAAAGAGCAGATGACGGTACTGTTTGAAAGTAGTGGCGTTGAGGCTGAGGAAGTAGGGTTACTGTTGTCAGGTATTGCCATGAACCTGATGCTAGAAGAAGAATTAGATATTGAGTCAGGACCCGAAATCGCACTAACAGGTGACCTGAGCCAGGGCCAGTGGAATACTGTTGTGGGTCTGGTCAACGGACGAATCGCTTTCGAGGCAGAAAATACCTTGAGGATTAAGGAGGTGGGAGGCGATCGCCTAAAGACCTATGCGCTTGAAGAAGTGACTTGATACCCGTGTTTTAACTCACCTATCTCAGCACGGTCTGACCCGCCAGATAATCATGAACATGTTGCTCATGATCATGGGAGAGCTGTCGAAGTTCGATGTCTGCGAGTCTAAATGCACGAACATCCATAATTTCTAACGTATCCGTGACGTTAATCGTGCCATCAACGGTTGCTTCAACAACGACACAAATGGAGTGAAATCGTGGGTCTCGATTGGGAGCGGAATAGACGCCAACCAGTCGATTGATAGCTTTCAACTCTAAACCGGTTTCTTCTAGCAGTTCTCGTTTGACTGTTGTTGGAATATCTTCTCCCCAATCCACCATGCCCCCGGGGAGTCCCCAGCGGCCGGTATCACGTCGACGAATCAAGATAATACGCCCATCGGGCAATATCGGAATAATGCTTGTACCCGTTACTGGATGGCGCAAGATAAGCTTGATAGCAGATTTTGCGAAATGCCATAGCTGATTGAGCATTTTATGGTCACTATGCTTGACTTATTCGCTTTCGAGGTTTTCTAAGTCTAATAAAACCTGAGCTGCATGAGGTTCAGGCTTGACCTTCTTATAAATCTTCTCAATTGTGCCATCGGGGCCAATGATAAATGTTGTTCGGCTAATGCCCATGTATTCTTTACCCATGAACTTTTTCAAGCCATAACACTCATATTGTGTGGCAACCGTGCCACCTTCGTCTGTTAGTAAGGGAAATGGAAGACTGTATTTTGTAGAGAACTTTGTGTGGGATTTGGCATCGTCTGTGCTCACACCTAGAATCACTACATCTTTTTCCTGGTATTGCTGATAGCTGTCGCGAAATCCGCACGCTTCTTTGGTACAGCCCGGTGTGTTGTCTCTGGGATAGAAGTAGAGAATGACGCGCGATCCTCGTAAGTCGGCAAGATTGACTGTCGTGCCTTCACCATCAGGAAGGCTAAAATCAGGAGCCGGATCTCCAGGCTTCAATCCCATGTTTATCGACCTCTATATGTGCGTCGCCGTACACCATAGTAGACAATTCCTGGTCTCTTTGAGTCAATCTTGTCAAGACTCATCCTAATTCGAAGAATATGTTGTGAATAAGGTAGGCTGCTGCTGCTGTCATCGACAACACTGCATCATCCTCATCCTCCTACTCGTGATGTAGATGCCAGGAGCAGGGCCGAGACGCTTACATCTTGAACCTGGGTATTGTAGGTACGCTCTGTGCGCCTACAATGCTCAGAAATCCTAAGTGGTCAGACAAGGCGCAAGAGATGAGGATGATGACTATTGAAAAATGTAACAAAACATTAAGTAAGCTGAGAGAAACCATACAAGGTTGCTTTGGAAACATACCGTTCAATGGCATGATATTCAATTAGGTTGGGCTGATTCATTGATAGATGAGTTGCCTCCAATGTCCTTCATAATCCCATCTTTGCTGTTTTCAGAGTTCACTCTAGTCATTAGCGCGCGCTCTGGAAACGATACTTATGATCTAATCAGCATCACTATGGTTTAAGTTGCGATGACGCGCCACCCGGCTTATGCGATAAGAGGCAGAGAAATCTCTGATTCAGTCTGTTCCTCACGCATTTGTTCTAATCCTGTTTCAATGATGATGGCTTATGTCATCAAGATTATTGATTCTAAGGTGATTTAGAGTGCTGAATGGTTGTGCGATCGCTAAACAATTTTTAGAAGCTGATGATGAAGCGTTTTGGCGAAATGGAGTTGAGCTTTTAATCACTGAGCCATGTCAAGGAGAACTATGTTAAAGCGATTTTTGTTATTTACTGCGGTTGCAGTCATGTTTGCATTCCAGACTTTTGCTGGTTCTGCAAACGCTGTCGAACTCGATGTTGAGGCTCGCACCGTTCCCATAAATGCCGAAGGCGATACGATTGTCTTGACGCTTGACCAGGTTGCCTTGGGAAGACGGAAATTTAACAATACGTGTGCAAGTTGTCACCTAAGCGGTGGAACCAAAACAAACCCCAATATCAATCTAAGTGAGGAAGTATTGAGCAGAGCCTATCCTCCTCGGTACAACATTGAAGGCTTGGTTGACTACATGAAAAATCCAACAACCTATGATGGATTTACAGAAATTTCTGAAATTCACCCAGCGATCAAAAGTGCTGATGTTTATCCCAAGATGCGTAACCTTTCTGAGGAAGACCTAGTGGCGATCGCCGGTCATATTTTGACTCAGCCCAAAGTCAATCCTGAGCGTTGGGCAGGTGGAAAATCAAGCTTCTAGGCGACATTCTGGATAGCGAGTAGACCCGTCAGCTGTATTGCTTGATGGGCAGCTATTGAAAAGCTTGAAGCCTTATTGTTAGACATGCCGTTCCCTTGTAAATGGGCTGATGGAATGGACAAGTCCCTTCCATCTCTGTGATGCTCGCGATTTCATGTCACATCTGGTTTCGAACACGATGTTTCGTAACAACCTAACTTAGGAGCGTCCGCCAGATCTAAACGCTAATAGTCACTAACCAATTTGGGTTGACATCACTGATCTGACGCCTTTTACACCGGCTTGGCGAAAAATTTCTAGATAACGGGTGCGTGGAAGGTTCACTTCTGCGCATTTTTTTGTCGCTGTATCTCTTTGCAAGAGTCGAGATCTCCATATCATCTATGGCGCTACGAGCTTAACCCAGACCAGTATTTTTGAGGAAAGCCGCGCGGAGCGCGGCTTTCCTCAAAAATACATATCCAGACCTACATGCGTACTGCCATAAAAGTGTCCCAAAAATCATATGAACAGGGCATACTACTGATGTTGCCCTCTATTTGTGGCTGTCGCTTGATGACGAAAAAGTCGATATTGGCTATCGATTAAGCGTTACGGCGCATGCTTAAACCGATACTTTTGATGTGAGAACTGTTAGGGTCTCTATCAGATGACGAAATGTGATGGCACTCTGAGCAATGTGTCACACTCACTCTCGTTCCACTCATAGATGAAAAGGACTCAGGATGTCTATCGATAAACTTGAACCCGCAAATCCGCGTGATGTCAACGTGTATACGCCTTACTATCAAGGCACGATGAAGCGGAAAGCGCTCCCTTATGCCATCAGCTTGTATAAAACGGGCAACTTAGAGGGCAGTCGCCGAATCGAAGGGGGGGAAAGCGTTAATTTTGTCGCGACATGGAATGTGTCGATGCTTCCAGCAGATATTACATGGTGTCGCATTCAATTCAATGGTGAAGCGGATCAGAGCTACAGCATTACGCTTGCGAACTTTGAATTTATCGACTTCTTGATTGATGTTCTGCTCAATGTGAAACGATCAAAAATCACTGATTTTTCTCAAGCCTTCTATCGTAAGCTGCTGCGAGCAGATGATCTGGCGTAGGTGCGTCCTCCCTGGCACAACTCTGCTGATTTGGTAGAGCGAAATTTTTTATAAAAACCGACAACACATTAGCCCTGCGACTGCTGAGCAGTTGCAGGGCTAATGTGTTGTCGGTTTTTATAGCCGTCGCCAGTTTCGTTAGGACAAGACGGCAAGCCATTTGGCGATGCGCTAGGGACCTGAATGATACTCGGTGTCCTAGCCTAAATGGCTAAAGCTAT
>JBCBLF010000334.1:0-4265 GCA_038520475.1 Cyanobacteria bacterium J06627_8 | reverse complement strand
TGATGTGTTCTTAGGCATTCGATTTCATGGACATGGGAAAGATCATGATGCAGGGGAACAGGCTGACGTAAAGTCTAGCCAGCTTCAAAGTAAGGTTGCACATGTTCATATTGGAGACGATGAGTCGTTGCCGAAGGCATCCTGAAGAGATAGAAACAATTAGCTGATGAAAGGGGGGAATGCATTAGCGCCCTCTTTTTTTGTTCTCATATCAATTCTCGAAGCATTGGGGATAGGGGTGGCCATTGCACAGAAAGGCGTACTAGCGCCAATTCTGATAGGAAAACCGGTGCAGTTGCCTTCGGCAACAACCCTACAGCCTAATCCAAGAGCAGAAATCCAAAAGGCCGAATGGCTCTCTCAAAATTCAGCCTAGAATAAAGGCGAAACTCGCTCATCACGACATGTTTCTATGGTCGCTCTCAATGCACATCATCAGCGAACTCCGCAAGAGTACTTTGAATGAGAAGCTCGTCAAGACCTTCGATACGAGTATATTGATGGTGACGTGTTTGCGATGACGGGTAGAACGCTGCCCCACACCGATATTGCCCTTAACATTGCAAGTCTTCTTCGAGGACAACTTCAGGGACGATGAAAGGTCAGAATCTCCGATGCAAAGGTGGGTATTTCGGATGATGGCCCGTTTGTGTGTCCAGATATAAGCGTCACCTGCGATGAGCGCGATCGCACAGCCCAGAAATTCTCGCGTTTCCGTGGTCTCATCATCGAAGTTATGTCTCCTGGTACAGAGGCCTACGACCGAGGTGGGAAGTTTGCACGGTATCGTCGGTTGGAAACACTAAAGGAATATGTGTTAGCTAGCTCTGAGGCAAAGACTGTTGAGGTGTTTCGGCTGAATGAGGAAGGAACGTGGACATTTATTCTCTATGACGAGAAGAGTGAAGTCGAATTCATTAGCGTCGGAGTTACCCTTTCGATTCAAGACATTTTTCGATTCAAGACATTTATGAAGACGTAGTGTTTGCCCCCTCTGACAGGCAATCCGAGCCCCCATTAAAGGGTCGTTGATGCACTGGCTGCTTAGCTTTAGAGCGTCTTGCTCCGCTTGACATGCCAAACACGATTGGGCAAAGGCGAGACGTTACCAAAAGTGCTATAGAAATTGTCGATATTGTTCATAGTTTTTCTTAGAGACAGGGAGTGTAATATGTTGCACCTCCTCTTTGTTTTCTTTAAGAGATGTCGCACCCTTCACACAGTTGAACCTTTGATTGTAAATCGCGCCAAGTATAGGATTTTCAAAAGTTAGCGCCCGGTTGAAGACCTTATCTAAAAGGTAGAATCACAACTCATTTAAGAGAATGAACTGGAGTCAAGATTTTTGCATAAGGATTGTGTAGCATCCGAATACTTACGGAACTTCATGTCCTATATTAGGCAACGGTCAGAGAAAAGTTTCAAGAAACTCGATTTTCATACCTAGCCACAGTCATGGAGATTTAGTTTGATGCGTCCAGTAAATCTGAAAGTACCTTCACCACAAACTATCAGTTCCTCAGTTATCACCGATCAGACAAACTCAGAGCCTTCGGTTTCGTCTAGTTTGGTAACGAATCGTATTCAGCGTCGATCCAGTTCTACAGGGCTATCCAGCCAAGCAACGCCTCAAGCCGCTCGGGTCCGACGGATTGGACTATTTCGTGGGCGAAATCCGTTAAGGATTTTTAGCATTCGTGGAACGGGTTCTCCAACACGACTAAGGCAGTCTCACGTGGGAGGTGTTTGGGAGTTCTTTAATAATGGACTGTTTCGATTCACACCCCGAGGTATTGGAACAGTTGTTAGAAGTGATTTTTTCCCCGTCGTCGGTCGTTATGCCTCTAATAGGCGGCGAATCTCATTTAGGGGACAGCGGCTGTCACAGAATAGTTTTGGAACCGGCGGCGGTGTTTTCATCAATGGAACATTTACCCGCAGCCGAAATGGCAGAGTAACAGCTCGCATTGTTCAATCCACCTTTTCATCATCTGCATTTGTCGGAATTGGCGGAGGCATTAGTACCGGCTCTCAGAATACCTTTAACTTCGCGATTCGAATGAGACGGCGCGGGCGATTGTTGAGGCCCAGGCGAAATAGACGTAGATAGGTATAAGCAGTTGTGGATCAAGACTATGTTCTTCAGCTTGGAGATAGCTTGCTGACTGTTCAGCATGTTATCTCTTACCTCAGGCGCTCTGGACATCTATCAGTGCTTTTAGGTGAAGTGGCTTCTCAATTTCTGTTAGAAAAAGAAATTGAGAAGCGCAGCGACATCACGGTAACAGCTCAACTCGTTGATGATGAACTGCAAGCATTTCAGCTCAAAAATGAATTGACCGATCACGACGCTTTCCAAGCTTGGCTGATTTCAAACAGCTTTAAAGATGAACTGAGCTTTCGATCATCTCTGGAATTTAAGCTCAAGCTCGAACAACTAGCAATAGAGATGGAGGCGGAAAAAGGGTTAGATTACTTTATTGAGCACAAAATCGAACTCGATCAGCTTGTTGTTTCTCGGATTGTTGTTTTGTCTCAAAATGCAGCAGAAGAGTTGAGGCTACAGATTGATGAGAAGAAGTTTCAATTTGAAGAACTAGCAAGAGAATATTCGCTCACTGAGGATGCAATGACAAACGGCCTGGTTGGGTTTGTGAGTCGAAAAGAGATGCTTGAGCAAATCGGAGTCGATTTATATGACGTCCACATTGGAGAGCTTGTTGGGCCAGTTGAGTGCGCTGAGGGATGGAGTATTTTTCGGGTGGATGAGTTCGTTCCTGCACAGTATGACGACGAAACAAAGGAATTTATTCGAACACAACTCCTTGATGAATGGTTATCTAGTCAAATTCAATCCCTCAACGTTGATGTATTGATTTAGGTGTCTTAATTTATAGTTTTGCTCTCTAGTCTCATTCCAAATAATGCCGGTTCCATCCATTGATCTCAGAAGTGATACGGTTACGCAGCCGACGCCCGCGATGCGAGAGGCGATCGCCCATGCCACTGTTGGTGATGATGTTCTTGGTGATGACCCCACTGTCATCGAACTGGAGCGCTATGTTGCGGATCTCCTCGGCAAAGATGCTGCGGTCTACATGCCCTCTGGCACCATGACGAATCAGGTTGCCCTCCGCGTTCACACCGAACCAGGTGACGAAGTCATCCTTGACTCTCAAGCACACATTTACTACTACGAAGGGGGCGCCCCTGCGGCTCTCTCCGGAGTGATGTGTCGGCTGATTGATGGCGATCATGGCATCTTTACGGCTGATGCGTTGAAGCACGCCTTGCGTCCAGTAGACAGTCATTTTCCTCGCACTCGACTCGTTTGCCTGGAAAATACGCACAACCGAGGTGGCGGTCGAATCTTTCCCCTTGAGCAGATTCACGCGATCGCCCAAGTTTGTCGAACTGAAGGACTCCAGCTCCACCTCGATGGAGCACGATTCTGGAATGCCTGTATCGCAACGGGAACTTCAGAAGCTGATTATGCGGCTCCCTTTGATACGGTAAGCGTCTGCTTTTCCAAAGGACTGGGAGCACCGGTTGGATCAGCCCTTGTTGGCCCTACAGAACAAATAGAGCGCGCCCGCCGATTTCGCAAGATGTTTGGTGGTGCAATGCGACAAGCTGGCATCATCGCTGCGGGTGCCCTCTATGGGGTGCAGCATCATCGCGATCGCCTCTCCGAGGATCATGCGAATGCGAAACAGCTCGCCCTGGGACTCCAGCATATCGACGGCATCGACATCAATCCTGATGAAGTTCAGACCAATATTGTCTTCTTCAATACAGGAGAGATTCCTGCGGCTGCACTGGCTGAAGCGCTAGCTGAACTCAATATTGCTGTCCTGGCCAGTGGTCCCCATCGCATCCGTGCGGTGACGAATCTGATGGTTAATGCTGAGCAGATTGACGATGCCATCACGCAGGTCGATAAGGCGATGCATCGATTAAGAAACTAGCAACTGTTGAATCGATTAGCGCCCGGCCGTCAACACTCGTGATGCGATTAGGTTAAGCGTTGGAAATACTGAAGATTCAAGTCTCTCATTGCCTTGATAGCGATTTCCCTCATAAAGTCCATCAACCCATCGGAAAACAGTAACCTTCTGCACCAAGGGATCAACAATCCAATATTCCAGAATATGGCGTCCTGCATATTCTGTTCGCTTGTGCCGATAGTCTCGGTTTTCTTGGTTGGGGCTCACAACCTCAACGACCAGTGCTGGCGGCGGCATGTCATGGGTAATCAACCGCTG
>JBCBLF010000333.1:0-4269 GCA_038520475.1 Cyanobacteria bacterium J06627_8 | reverse complement strand
CCGGCCTGATGCAACCCTAAACGGAACGGAACTTGCACAGGTGTTGACGCGACGGCAAATCAGGTTGGCTGTTTTCAATGCGTGTTGGGGAGCACAGCCTGATCGCAGCAAAACGCAGACCCTTATTCCTCGCAGTAGCTTGGCTGAGGTATTGATTCATCATGGGGTTCCGGCAGTTCTTGCGATGCGAGATACGATTGCTGATGCTGAGGCTCTCAGTTTCATTGAGGCGTTTACACAGGCGTTAGTGGAGCGAAATTCAATTGATCAGGCCGTGGCGATCGCCCGTCAACAGCTTCTAACGCTCTATCGGTTTAATCAGCCCGCTTGGACCCTGCCTGTTCTCTACATGCATCCTCAATATGATGGTGAACTTATTAAACCTCTGGGAGATGGCGTAACTGAAATTCCAGAGCAGTCTCCAACGTGGATTGGACGTCGTGTTCCCCTCGCGTTTCTCAGAGCCATTGGTTCATCAACTGAGGTTTGGCCAATTCAAGGTGGATTGATGCGCATTGGGAAGATGGAGGGCAATGACCTGGTTCTCAATGAACCCGGTATCTCACGGCAACATGCAGAGATCTTCTATCGTGATGCGCCTGAGGATGAAGCGATGGAATCCTCTTTCTATCTGCGCGATTATTCTCGATATGGCACGCTATTACTGAGTAATGAGGGCTGGCGGCGCGTTCACCAGCAAGAAATTCCTTTACAGTCTCGAACCCAAATCAAATTTGGCAGTCATCGAAGTCAGGCATTGGAATTTGTGATTGACCTCTCAAAGGAGAAATGATGCTGAGCCTCTCGTGATAGTGGCTTGCATAGAGCTGGTACCTCTGTTAGGGTCAATTGAAATAGTGTCACCCTCCGGGTTTCGCAGAACGCCCCAAATCTGGATTGATTTAAATTTTGCCAGCGTGCGGAAAGGTTTGAACGGGCAGTGTAGGTACTGGTGTCACTAAAGGTAAGTGACCGTACTCATTTAGAAGCTGTTAGTTCGTGAATATAGATTCAGGAGTATCCAATGGTTAGCGATCGCACTCGTCTGTCGTCTTCGTCTGATGCAAATGGAGTTCAACAAGATTTACTTCATCTCGTATTGGAGGATGAAGCGTCCTACCCATGGGAAGCGACAACTCCAGCGTCTGTCGAGTTTTTCGAACGACTAGAAAGCGAATGGATTACCGAACAGACCTCTGAAGAACTGGGTTCCATTCGTGCGCATGAATCTTCCTTTTTTGCTGAACTCGAACAACAGTGGACCGTTGCTGCTGAGACTTCTTCGGCGGATTCGGTCAACGCCAACCTCGCTCAACACTTTGGCGATCGCGTTCCTCAGGCGATGCTTGCAGGTATTGCTCAACAGGCCCAAGCGATTTTTTCGACACAGCAGCCCATGGCCGAGCAGCTTGTGCAATGTGTTCAGAATTTGCTTTCTGGTTTGTCAACCGACGACTTGCTGGTTCTCGCACGTCCCTATGCCTATGCGATGCGCGGCAATGAGTCTGATGCATTAGAAGCTGCACTGCGCTCCGTTCGTTGTGCGGCGTGGACAGAACTCTCTGGTGTTGAGCAAGCTCGCCTTAGCTTGGCGATCGCACGCTACACCCTTTCAAAACTCTCCGACGACGATGCTTAGTGACTCAACAGTTCCATCAAGCTACTGGTTCGGCCGCAGACGCATATGAGTCATAGCGAATGCCTGCATCAGATAGACGCTGCATGGCGTCAAGGAGGCGATCGCACTCGGCGATCAGACTAACTCTAATGTAGTTCTCTCCTCCACTACCGAATGCATTACCAGGGGTCAAGACGACACCCGTTCGTTGTAAAACATCAAGAGCAAATTCCGTGGAGTTGAGCCCAATGGGACAGGGAACCCAAAGGTACATCGTGGCCTTGGGTTTGGGAATCGTCCAGCCCAGTTGACTAAATGCGTCGATTAAGCAATCGCGTCGCTCTCGATAGCGCTGCTGGACGGCATGGAGGTAGACATCAGGAAGTTCCAGGGCTGTTTTAGCTGCTTGTTGTAACGCGGCAAAAATTCCATAGTCCAAATTGGTTTTCAATGTCCTGAGACCCTGAATGACGTGGCGGTTGCCAACCACAAACCCCACACGCCATCCGGCCATATTGTAGGTTTTTGAGAGGGTATGAAACTCGACTCCGATGTCTTTTGCGCCAGGAATTTCGAGCAAGCTGGTAGGCTGATAGCCATCAAATGCTAGCTCTGCATAACATAAATCGTGAACGAGAAGAATTTCATGCTTGCGGGCAAAGGCAACAATATCTTCAAAGAATTCGCGAGGTGCGGTTGCGGCAGTTGGGTTGTTGGGATAGTTGAAATATAGAACCTTGGCTCGATCAGCAACGTCATCTGGAATTGAACCAAGGTCAATCAACCAATCTTGCTCTGGCTTGAGAACGATGCTGTGAACCGTTCCTCCTGCAATGAGGGGACCTCGGAAGTGAGCGGGATACGCTGGCGTTGGTGCAAGCACAAGGTCGCCGGGGTTGATGTAAGCGATCGCTAGATGGGTTAGTCCCTCTTTTGAACCCAGAAGCGGTAAGGCTTCTCCGTCTGGGTCGAGCTTCACCTCATATCGCCGGAAGTACCAGTCAGTGATTGCTTTTCGGAAATCTGCGGTCCCTTCAAATGGGGGGTAGCCGTGGGTTGAAATATCCTGTAGTGCGGCGATCGCTGCATCAATTACAGGTTGAGGAGTAGGTCCGCCTGGATTCCCCATCCCGAGATCAATAAGATCGAGCCCCTCTTCCCGTGCCCGTGCTTTCAATTCGTCTAGTCGTGCGAAGACGTACGGAGGCAACGCACGAAGACGATCAGCAGGATATATCCAATCCAGAGTCATAAGCCTTGGTCCAAAACGACTGCCTGAGGGACTATCAGGCGTTAAGATACACGATTATCCCAACGGTAATGGTTGCTAGTCGTCATGGCGCGCAAACATTACAGTTAATCTCTAAGTTAATCATCAAATTGGTCTTACTGATAGGACTGTCGCAGAATTTTCACTTATGTGAATCCTGACTCACCCTTTTATCGAGATAGAGGCACCTTGTGTTTGTAGAACTTGCCCACTGGGCAGTTCCACCGCGCTCTAGCGATTTGCCAATTCGAAGAATTGATAGTGGCTTTCAGTCTTCAAGGATTTGAAGTCGTGCGGTCACCGATTCTGGTTCGGTTGGGACAACGACAAGGAGTTGCTGGGAGCTGATTCCCGTGACCCTGCGTCACGACTATGGGTGCTTGATGATCGGGACTCAACAGTGGTTGACACCATCGCAGCAACAACATGAGTTGGAGTGACCTCAAAAGGCAGGTGGTGAATGTCGGACTGAGGGATGCAGGCAACCTTAGCCGCTTGCTCAAGCTTGGCAAGAGAAACGTTCTCCAGTCCTAAGTCATGCAAACTACTTGGAAGACCAATTGTGTTGTAAAACGCTAGAAGCTGGTGACGAGCCGTTGCGGCGAGCTGATTCCCTTGAATCATTTCCTCTAGCCGCAGCTGGACTAAAATCCCGTAGGCAACTTTTTCCCCATGGAGCGTGCCATGACTTTCGAGAAGATGAGTCAGGCCATTGTGGACAGCGTGGGCTGCGACCGTTCGACATTGAGCACCCCCGAGTCCTCCAATGACACCAGCTAAAAGCACCGACGCATCGACGACATCACACCATTGCTGGCTTCCTGGATTGGCGATCGCCTCTTGTGATTTTTGAAAGAGGATATCTCTTAAAACCCGTGCCTGCTGAACGGCTGCGATAACTAGGGTCTGATCTAAATGGCCGCTGCTGACCGATGCTTCATACCATTTTGCGAGGGCATCGCCAATGCCTGCGACTAGTGTTCGACGGTCTGCAAGCTGAATGAGGTCGTAGTCTAAGATCAGCAAATCCGGACACGTTGAGAGGGCCACATCATATAGGAATGCGCCCTGCTCTGAATAGATGTTGGATAAGGCAGTCCAAGCGGCACAAGTTGCAGCTGATGTCGGTACGGTGACGATTGGCAATCCTAACTCGTGGGCGACTAACTTAGCTGCATCGAGCGCCTTGCCTCCGCCAACCCCGATGATGAGATTTGCTTGATGATCTGAAACTGCTTGCTTGAGATTCGCCAATCCTTCTTCGCTACAGTCACGACCGTAGCTTGCAGCTCCATTTTTAGCTCCTCTTTAGAATGCAGGGCTAGAGCACGCAGAAGCAAGCTACGGTCGTGACTGTAGCGAAGAAGGATTGGCGAATCTC
>JBCBLF010000332.1:0-4271 GCA_038520475.1 Cyanobacteria bacterium J06627_8 | reverse complement strand
CCCCAGGCGACGATCGCATTACCCTCTACTCATCTTTTGCAAGTTCCTGACGCAGATGTGCCTCATGGTCATGTCGGAGATGTAGCTCGCATTTCTGTTGAAGAGAATCCCCTACACCATCATCTCGGATCAGCAGTGCGTCAGGAATCACGACCTCTTCAATATCGCGTCATGGTGGATCCATCTCAACAACCAGGCGATATGGTTCAATCTCTAGTTCCTGGAGCGTTTTATACACGCCTGAATGGGCGATCGCTGCTTCAAGTTGGAGCGTTTGCAGATGCTGCCAATGCATCTGAACTCGCTGATCGATTGGCTATCATTGGCATCCGCAGTGAGATATATCCTATCGAGAATTAATCCACTGGGGAGCAATTCCATCGGGGAGCAGTTCCTTAGCTTTGAAAAAGACAGAGGAGTGTACTCGTTGCTTTTTCCACTCCCAGCCAGGCTTCCAACATAGCTTTGAACCACGATTAGGATAATCTTGCGAAAGAACTACTAAGTCACGCTTTCAACACAACTCAATCTGGGCATTGCCAGAACCATAGAAGAATAGAAGGTTAGCGTTCCCTGCTGGAGCGCTAACCTTCTCTACGTGTTTCCAACCAATTTAAGAATTGGTATCTGACACACAGACGCCAATGATTGAATTTGGTCTAATACAAGCATTGATCTTGGTCATTCTGAATAGTCGGCGTGTTGTTCCTAGGTTCAGCCTGTGAAGACATACTGATAGGTATTTAGGGAATCATCAGTAGAGACCTATTGAATTTTCTGACCATTGATGGAATCAAAAATTCAGAGCTATCCACTATATTTGTTAATAATGGTTAAGCGATTATTAAGTCACGTTTTCAACCATGATTTAGGGTTAGCTCTATCTGGTTCAACGGACTTCTGATCGAATGTGAGGGTTATCGTGCATCGCATTCCGGATGTGGACGCGCAGAGCGGAATGTCTTCGTGGTGATGTTGATGGTGTGAGGCGGAGTAAGGTGAATGCAGCGAAACAGCAAACGATTGCCAGTCAATGGTCAAAATCATTCGGGCCCTCTTGCTCCGGGTTCTGGAACTGCGCTACATGTTACAGAGCACAAAACGAGCACCAGTGCAGTTGATAGCCATGGTTTCACGTGGCTCAAAGGGCTAGCCTTGACGATGGGCATCGGGACAGCCGCGGTTGTCTCTGCTGTCATCGGGGCATATGTTGCGATGCGAGTGCCGCTGCCCAGCAGAATTGCCCCCCAAGAAGTTGCCCAACGGGCTCCTCTTCCTGATTTACTTCGAAAAGGGGTCCGGCACACGATTACACGACCGGTAAATATCCTGGTTATGGGCATTGACCGCGTGCCTGGTGCTGAGCTGGATGATGAGGAGTTGTTTTCTGGGCGCAGCGATACGATGCTACTAGTTCAGGTTAATCCTGACGATCAGTCTGTTCGGATGTTGTCCATTCCACGCGATACCCAAGTCATTTTTCCTGGTCTTCAGGGAGTGACGAAGATTAACCATGCCAATGCTCTTGGTGGGCCTCGTTTAGCGGCAGAAGTTGTCAGTCACAACTTAGGCGATATTCAGATTGATCGATATATTCGCTTTAGCACTAGCGCGTTTCGTGAATTAGTTGACGTGTTAGAAGGGGTTGAAGTCTTTGTTCCTGAGCGAATGTACTACGTCGATCGCACTCAAGACTTGACTATTGATCTCGACCCCGGATTACAGGTTTTAAATGGTGAAGAGGCCGAACAGTTTGCTCGTTTTCGTGGCGATGCGAATGGGGATATTGGTCGAGTTCAGCGTCAGCAAGTCTTAATTCGTGCCCTTCGCGATCGCTTCATCAATCCGTCTGTAATTCCGCAAATTCCGCAAATTCTTACACTACTGGACACTCACATTGATACGAACATGTCCAGTCAAGAACTGCTTGCCCTGGCCACCTTTGGATTAGACATGGACCGAGATTCGTTGCAGATGGTCATGTTACCTGGCACGTTTAGTTCCAGCAATGATTATGTCGCCAGCTACTGGCTGATGGATGAGCGCGGCGTCAATCGTGTCCTGAATAACTACTTTGGCGTGAGCTCAGTGACGTATGCGACTGATCGCAGTTTGCGCTATGGCAACTCCCCCGATCGTATCCAGTCCAGTGATGAACTGGATACTAGACTTGGACGATCGCTGAGAGGACTGCGCATTGCCGTCCAGAATGCCTCAGGCACACCACAAGTCGCCCGGCAAGTGGTCAGACATTTGAGAGAACAAGGACTCAGTCAGGTTTACGCCATTCAAGACTGGCCGACTCAAGAGACACAGACTCACATTATTGTTCAAAATGGTCACCTCCGTGGAGCCGAATCATTGACAGAGATGTTGGGTATTGGTCAAGTCATCCCAGCTTCAACTGGTGACTTGGGTTCTGATCTAACGATTCGGGTTGGCCGTGACTGGGTCCAGCAGATTGATGCAGAGCTCTGATAGCTTCGATGATTTTCTCGGTTGCAGTGTATCGCTACGCTCAATCTTCAAAGCATGAAATTTAAAGAAGCCTGGAAATCTATACTTTTAGAGCATCAAGGGATTCAATAATTAAATAAAATTGAATAGGCATACCTATTCAGCAGTCAGGAAACAATAAGTTATGGCAGCAGCAACCGTTGAAATTTATACATGGAGCATGTGTCCATTTTGTGTGCGTGCAAAAGCACTTTTAAACAAGAAGGGCGTTCCATTTACCGAATATTGCATTGATGGAGATGAGGCTGCCCGTGATGAGATGGCAAAGCGTTCTCGCGGTCACCGAACGCTTCCTCAGATTTTCATCAATGACCAACACATCGGCGGTTGCACAGAGCTATACGAACTTGAGCAGGAAGGACGCTTAAATCTTCTACTTGAAGCAAAATCAGCGTAGGCAAAGCGGCCTAAGTCGTTTCCAAATAGCTAATGAACGTTTGCTGCAAGCTGACCCATGAGTCAGCTTGCAGCAAACGTTTTGATTTTATAAAATCCTTGAGCGATTAGTCGTAGAGAAAAGGTATCCCGTTGAAATATCTATTTGTCATTGACCCAATTTCTGCTCTCGATCCCGGTCATGATACCAGTGTTGCGCTGATGGAAGCTGCTCAAACCCTAGGCCATTCGATATGGATAGCGGAAACAAAGAATCTTTGGGTTGCTGATGGCAAAGCATGGGGAGCGCTCACTGCTGTAACGTTTAAGCCTGTTGAGTTAAAAGACGGGCGATGGGTTGTCACTCAGCCCTGGTTTACTTTGGGCGATCGCACCTCAATGACTCTGGAATCGATGGATGCTATTTTTATGCGCATTGATCCACCCGTTGACACGGCTTATCTCTACACAACCTATATCTTGGACTATGTTGATCCAGCAAAAACCTTAGTGGTGAATTCGCCCAACGGCGTGCGGCTGGCAAACGAAAAGATGTATGCTTTACAGTTTCAAGACGTGATTCCTGAAACGATTGTTAGCCAAGATAAGCAAGTCATTCGTCAGTTTGTTGAAACGCATGGTTCAGCCGTGTTAAAGCCTCTTGGCGGCAAGGGCGGTGAGGGTATTTTGTTTATTCAAGCAGGCGATCGCAATTTTAATTCACTCGTTGAAATCAGCACGCAGTATAATCAGCTTCCCATCATGATTCAGAAATTCCTTCCCGCCGCCAGTGAAGGAGACAAACGAATCATTATGTTGAATGGAGAACCCATTGGAGCTGTAAATCGGATTCCCAGTGGGGATGACTTTCGAGGCAATATGGCTGTGGGAGGACGTGTGGCAGCGGTTGATATCACCGAACGCGATCGCCACATTTGCACTGTTGTTGCTCCGGCACTCCGTCGAGATGGCTTAATGTTCGTCGGACTCGATGTCATCGGGGGCTACCTAACTGAGGTTAATGTGACGAGTCCAACTGGAATCCGAGAAATTGACCGTCTAAGTGGAACCCACCTGGGAGTGAAGGTCATGCAGTGGATTGAGCAACAAGTCAAAGAACTGTAAATGCCTTATCTTGGGACCATCTTTGAATCACGTGAGGTTGAGACCTCCGTCTGACAGTACAATTTCTCCAGTCAGATAGTGGCTTGAAATGAGTGCTGAGGCTACCTGCGCAATATCGGATGGCTCAGCTCCCCGCCTCATTGGCGATCGCTCGTTCCAAAGTTTGTGTGCTGCGACCCAGCTTTTGCTCATAGGAGTATTGACCAAGCCAGGAGCAATAGCGTTGACCCGAATTTGAGGAGCTAGATTTAAAG
>JBCBLF010000331.1:0-4274 GCA_038520475.1 Cyanobacteria bacterium J06627_8 | reverse complement strand
CTAGCGTGACTGCCCCCATTTGTAGCTGTTTTTAACAGAAAAGAGATAACACCCAGAGGAGTGGTATCAAAACCTATCGACTCAAGAAACGACCAGCCATCGACATGGCATCTCCCAGATCAACATCACCATCACCATCCGAATCCAAAAATGCATCCAGAACAGAATTGTTTGACTGCACGGCGCTTTGCTTGTTTGCTCCTGTTTTCAGTAGATTCAGCGCAAGGGGGATAAGCACAGGCAACATTGACTGAATCTGTGATGCATCAATCCCTGTTTTCTGGGAAGCAACGTTAACTAACTGCTGCTGTTTCTGAGGAGAAAGCAATGCCTGTAGAGCATTAGCGCTTGGATTTGTTCCTGCGAACTGTTCAACTAACGAAGCCGCTTGCGATCGCCCCTGATTTTGGCTGGTTTCTTGAAGCGATGAGCGAACGTACTGTCCCACAACAGACATAAGAGCTTGAGTTGAACTGTTTGTTTCAGCAGGTTGGTTACCAACGAGCTGAGTTGCAACATTCACAATGCTACTCAGTTGATCAGTACTGGCTTGTTGGTTGGGGTTATTCAACGCACCCACAACCTGATCAAAAAGTCCCATAACGGTTATGCGCTCCTTATTGACGATTAATGATGAATTGTCACAATAGCAATAGGTTGCTGTGACAAGTATTTTTGAGATCGAGATGGGCTGAACTAGCTGATGGAACATTGATGAATCATATGAATCACACACAGTTTGTTTCCAATCAGACCATTCTCCCTTCAAGATTTTGTCATCGGTTCGTTAACTGAGCAGTACATTACAGATTTATTACATGAGCAGTGAATGCATTGAAAATTCACCAGAACGTATCTGTAAACAGTGCCATCATTCCTTATCAATTTTTCCTCGTCATCCCATCAGTCCTGCTGTATCCTGTATGAGGATTTTACGCAAAACCTATGACTTGGAAACGCCCTGACGGCAGACAACCTAATCAGCTTCGCCCGGTGCGATTTGAGAAAAACTTCACGAAGTATGCAGCTGGTTCTGTGCTGGCGTGTTGCGGAGATACAAAAGTCCTATGTACGGTTAGTGTCCAACCAGGGGTTCCCAAGTTTTTGGCTGATAGTGGGAGAGGCTGGCTAACCGCAGAATATCGGATGCTACCTGGGGCGACCAGTCAGCGCCATTCTCGAGAATTGATGAAGCTGTCAGGGCGAACACAAGAGATTCAGCGCTTAATTGGTCGTAGTTTACGATCAGTTCTTGATTTTGACATCCTCGGCGAACGTACGCTTCTAGTAGATGCAGACGTGTTGCAAGCTGATGCAGGCACGCGGACGACCTCTATCACTGGAGGATTTGTGGCCTTGAGTGATGCGATCGCCACCCTGTTAGAAGCTGGAGACCTTGAGCGATCGCCCATTATCCATCAAGTCGCTGCAACATCCGTCGGACTAATCGAGGATGAGGCCATGCTTGATTTAGATTATGCAGAAGACGTCAAAGCATCCGTCGACTTCAATGTTGTAATGAACGAAAACTTGGACCTAATTGAAGTTCAGGGAACGGCAGAGGAAGGAAGTTTTGGACGATCGAAAATGAATCAAATGCTGGATTATGCCGAAAAGGGAATCCAAGAACTCATCAGCTTCCAGCAAGCGGCGATCGCGCAGTAATTACTTGCAAGCTGACACAAAATTTAATGAAGTGAAACGAAAATCTAATCATATATACACATGGAGAGATTTCAAAATATTGTCAAATGGCGTACTCTTGCTGAAGATTGAACCCAAATCTGGGAGTTTAATAACTCTCAAGGGCGATCGAATAGCAGTTCACTCATGTTCAAATCTTGGTTAGCCAAATTTTGGTTAGCTTTGGAATCTGACCATTGAAACCACTGGTAACCGCTGAATTTTCAGACGCTTGGAGTGAACGTTTGACGCGCCAGTACTGATGTTGACGGATGGTCTCACTTAACGGCACACAGGGGTAGACAGCTTGAAGACTGCCACTCAAGCATCCGTACAAAGGCTAGGCCAACGTACTGTATTAACCAAATCTGATGATAATCAGTCGTCAGTGTTTCCAATAGCCGAATAGATTGTTCTTTAGATGCCCCAAGTCCTGGTCTGGATTCATGCGTTATTTTCGGTAAATTTTTCCAAGTTTTACCGAAATAATTAGAAAAAGATGTGTTTGTACAATTGATTCAGCTCATTTTTCTGCTACACTAAGCACCCCTACTTAGTAGTTTCTAGCGTTTGATCCGCGTTTTCCAAACATCGACTCATCGCTCGATTCCCTTTAGGGTATGCATTGTTTCTATCTCACGGTTTAGTTTTGTCGATTAGTTTTGTTTAAAGGAGGTGATATCACGTGACGCCAAACACTTACTCCCGTCTGATTCAGTTTTTGCAAGACGAGTTGGCGATTTCTCCATCGTCGATTGACGTCGCTTTGCGGCAGAGCAAGAATGATCCAGGACCGTTGCCAATGATCCTTTGGAAGTATGGACTCATTACGATTGAGCAGTTAAATCAAATTTTTGACTGGCTTGAGACTGCCTGAGTCTTGTACGAGTAAAAAGGTTTCGTTAGAGCAAATGTCATCTTTCTTTGAAGGAGATCCGATGCTTCGCTACAGACCAATATTGAAATGGGTGGTTTTTGCAAGCTCAAAAGCGTCCAAAAAGTAAAGCGAGTTCGGTCGAACTCGCTTTACTTTTTGGACGCTTTTATAGCCGTCGCTAGCTTCGTTAGAACCCGCCAGGTTTGCGATCGCAGAAAGTGAACGTTTACTCCAGCGAACACTAAAACTGCTTGAGGAAGCGGAGATCACTATTGTACAAGCGACGAATATCATCCAACTGATGTAATACCATCGCAAACCGTTCAACGCCAAAGCCAGCTGCAAAGCCAGTGTAGACATCTGGGTCATACCCAACCGCTTTCAACACGTTTGGATCGACCATTCCGCAGCCCAGCACCTCAAGCCATCGCCCCCGCCATTGGACATCAACTTCTGCCGATGGCTCTGTGAACGGAAAGAAACTGGCACGAAAGCGAATGGGTAGATCTCCAAACATCTCCCGGAGAAACACTTTGACCGTTCCCTTCAGGTCGGTAAAGGTTAGCCCTTTGTCGATGGCTAAAATCTCAAGCTGGTGGAATACGGCAGAATGCGTTGCATCAACCGTATCTCTGCGATAAACACGACCTGGAGCAGCAACACGAATCGGCGGCTCGTGCTGCTCCATATAGCGAATCTGAATCGACGAGGTATGTGTCCGCAATAGATGACCATTTGGAAGATAGAACGTATCCTGCATGTCTCTGGCCGGATGGTCATCAGGAGTATTTAAGGCTTCGAAATTGTAATATTCCGTTTCCATTTCTGGCCCTTGAGCGACGGTGTAGCCCAGGCCAATGAAAATATCGAGTGCTCGATTCGTCGTTTGAGTAAGAGGATGCAGCGTTCCTTGTGGTCGGTAGATGCCTGGCATCGTAACATCAAGGCGTTCAGCCGCTAGCTTTGCCTCAATGGCCGCTGACTCTAACCCGCTACGACGATTCTCTAAATCAGTTTGAAGGGCGACTTTCACTTGATTTGCTAATGCCCCAATACGTGGGCGATCGCCGGCATCAAGCTTCCCCATTCCTCCTAAGACGGCTGAAAGCTGTCCCTTTTTGCCCAAATATTGAATGCGAATCTGCTCTAGTTCATCAAGACTCTGAGCCGAGGCAACCGATTGTTGAGCATCTGCTTGAAGAGCGTTGAGTTGAGATTCAAGATCGATTAATTGGGCCGTCATCTTTGGTGAAGTTTAAGCAATTACATCTATATTCACTAGCTTATATCAATCTGATTGAAGCCGCGGACACACCATCGATTCAGATAGAAAGATTCACTCCGAACCGATGAATTAGATGGAACCACCAACACTTTGCTATTCTCAACAACGGTTATACCCATTCTTCGAACAGGCACATAATGTGATGTTGTGGCATCACCCGATGGCCAGGCTTCACAAGAAGCATTCAGTGTTCCACGTCAGGAAATGGTAATCAAACCATTTGGCCACCCTTATTCGCTCTATTCACAGAACCGCTATGAAGCTTTTGATCAGTAATGACGACGGTATCTTTGCTCAAGGTATTCGCACACTTGCCAATACGCTAGCGACCGCAGGACATAGCGTTACCGTTGTGTGTCCTGATCGGGAACGTTCTGCAACAGGCCACGGCTTAACGTTACATAAGCCCATCCGCGCAGAGGAAATCGA
>JBCBLF010000330.1:0-4277 GCA_038520475.1 Cyanobacteria bacterium J06627_8 | reverse complement strand
AAAAATGCTGCCAGTAGGGATTCTCAACCCATTTCATCACCACCGACTCATCGCTTTCGTTGTACAAACTCTTCAAATAATGCAGTCCCACCATCAATCGAGTCGGTAGGGCGTGACGCCCTCCTGCTGGGCTTATCGTTCGTCCAAATGACGCTTCAAATGACGACCAATCAATTGTTGTCGCTAGCCTCACCAACGGATGCTGAGGGTTGAGTTGTCGTTCGAGGTCACTCTTCGCTTGTTTGGATTCAGATGCGTCAGATGCCCTAGTCATTTTGCAAGATTTTGGTTAGAAGTGCTCAGTTTCTTGCAATTCTATCCCTTTGCTCAACGCTTGAGTTATCGGTCATCCTTTGACGCATTTAGTTTTTCAGGGGCAACTATCTAGCAACGATCGCTCATAACTCCATTCTCAGAAACCTCTGGAATAGCTTGTTCAGATTTGGGCATTAATGCCTTAAACCCGATAAATCATTCCTTAATGTACATGTGGGTTTCTATTTCATACTCGTATGTATTTTTTACCTGAGCCGGGGGGGTGCGATTTCTCGCATCTGGGAGCCTAGGTATCGGGTCAATCTAAACAACACCCAAATCTAGATTGCACCTAAGATTAACCCCGCAAGTGCACCGATGAGTACAAGCTGCCAGGTTGGTGTTTTGAATTTTAATAAAGCTCCCAATGCCAGCAATCCGATGATGACCGCTCCTACCGAATGAACCACAGAACCTTGGAGAATGGCGGATTGAGCAAGCGGAATGGCGGCGGCGGCGATCGCCCCTAACACTCCGGGTGTAATGCCTTTGAGAAACCCCTTGGCCCATAGATTCTTTCGTAGACGAAGGAGGAGGGGAGATGCCAGCATGATGAATGCAAACGAGGGCAGAAAAATGGCGATCGCCGACACGAGTGCGCCGAGAACACCAGCGACTTTGTAGCCGACAAATGCTGCCGTTAACACGACAGGTCCTGGACTGAGTTGGCCAATCGCGACTCCATTGATGAACTCTTCACGAGTAAGCCAATGGAGCTGATCCACAACTTCAAATTCGAGCAGCGGGATGATAACAAGACCCCCTCCAAAGATGAAGGCTCCTGTCTTTAAGAAGAAGAGCGTGAGTGGAGCAAAGAATTCACCAATTCGTTCGACACCCCAAAAACTTGAAAGGGCCAGTACGTCGGTTGATGCTGTACTGAGTAGTGCCAGCTGATTTGCAACCCAAGGCGTGGCAGGAATGAGGGGAGGAATCCAGTTGCCGGCTGAGGGTGGAGTTGTTTCTGGCCGATAAGGACCACGGGGACCGTATAGCCACAGACCAAAGCAGCCTGCGATTAGAAACTGAAGTAGTACGCTAACCGGAGACAGAATCGTAACCACGAAAACGGCGATCGCAATCAGTGCTGCTGGAATGTTTTTAACTGATTTTTTCCCTAGCTTCCAGCAGAATCCTAAGATAATCGCCACAACGACGGGAGAAACACCTAAAAACAAATCCTGGATTTGAGGGATGCCCTGAAAGGCAAAGTACCCCCATGAGAGCGCGACGACAATGAGGAATGCTGGAGCAATAAAACTTAGCCCTGAGACTAACGCACCGATTTGTCCTGCCCGCAGGTAGCCGATGTAAATGCCCATTTGGGTTGAGGCTGGTCCTGGCAGCATCTCACACACGGCCATTCCGTCGGTGAATTGTTCTTGCGTCATCCACTGCCGACGAACAACAACTTCATCGTTCTGCATGGCGATATGTGCTTGAGGCCCGCCAAAGCCGATGGTGCCAAGCTTCAGAAAAATCTGTGCGAGTTCCTTGAGTTGCCCTGTCATCGCTCTCCTTTCATCTAGACCGCTATGTTGAGGTGAAGCATGGCGATCGCCAAAGCCTCCAATCTGGGGCTATCCAGAAAAAATGTAGAAAACCTCACATCACATTAATACGATGAGTTTAAGATGCTCTTAATCTTTGCCCTGAGATTCATCTAGGATAAGGATTGAGAACTCACATTGAATCTATGCTGCCCAAAGATGATCTCCTTCGGAGCGTTGAAAATCGAGAAAGTGCAAGTCGTGTCATTGATCAAGCGAATCAAGCCATTCGCACCTGGGAAGTGGTGCTAACGGATTTTTTATCTCCACCAGAGTTATTTGAAGCGCAAGGGATGTTCTCGCGGTTGACTGAGATTCACTGCCTTGCTTGGGGAGGCTATCCTCAAGCAGAACGCAAGCGATTGGCGATCGCCCGCCCCGAACTTCCCTTAGATGATGCGCAAGTGGAGGTGGTTGCCCTTAGCATTGCTGGAAACTTTTTGTTTGATTCTGCAACCCATCGAGACTTCTTAGGTTCACTCCTCGGTACTGGCATCGTTCGTGAAAAAGTCGGCGACATTATTGTGTTGGGGGAGCGTGGAGCACAAGCCATTGTTGTTCCTGAAATGGCTGATTTTCTCGAAGCTAGCCTCATTCAAGTGCGCTCGGTACCGGTTAAGACACGACGAATCGACCTCACTACTCTCAAAATTCGGGAACCAAAGAAAAAGGAAATGACAACCGTGGAGGCTTCATTACGGCTAGATGCGATCGCCTCCTTTGGATTTGGCATGTCACGTAGCAAAATGGCCGACCTCATCAGCGGTGGTGATGTGCGCGTTAACTGGAAAGAAATTACTCAACCGAGTCGAAACCTGGAGTCTGGAGATCTCGTAGCGATTCGAGGAAAAGGGCGTTTAGAAATTGGCGACATTGCTATAACAAAAAAAGGTCGCTACCGGATTGAGCTGGTTCGCTATGTTTAGCCGGTTGGATTATGTTATTCTTGATATCCGCAAGGACGTATAGCTCAGTTGGTTAGAGCACCACGTTGACATCGTGGGGGTCACTGGTTCGAGTCCAGTTACGTCCATTCCAGACACAGCAAGGGTTTCAAAGGTTTTAAAATTCCAAATTTGGCGCGAAATGGGTGCGAATCCTTGCCGAATTTTAACGAAATAATGCGGGTTTTAGCGGTTAAATGGGTGCAGATTGGGCACGCGAACCATGAAAAGAACCCCTAAAGGTGAAGTTTCAATTGTCAATAGAGATGGCTGGATACAGTTGCGCTGGCGCTATCAAGGTGTCCGTCGCCAAATGAGCATGGGGTTACGCTATGACCCCGTTAATGTAGCAGTGGCCCAGCGGAGAGCCTATCAAATCCAACTTGATATGGTTTCTGGAAACTTTGACGTATCCCTAGAGAAATACAGGGGTGGATATACTCCTCAACGAACGCTAGGAGCCGTTTCATTATTCACAAAGTTCACCGAATGGAAATCTAAGCGCGTTCAGCCTAGGACGCTGGAGAAATACCAGGGCCTATTGACGTGGCTTAGGGAATTTTTTGGCGATCGCTCTGCAGATGGAGAGGATGCAGAGCAATTCGTCCAATGGTTGAAAGAGAACCTTGAACCGGTAACAGCCAAGGAGAGACTGAGTTTACTGAAGGCTGCCTGGAACTGGGGAATTGAGCAGAAGAAAATAACGACTAATCCCTGGAAAGACTTGAATGTTCGTAAGCCTCCGAAGAAACCGTCTAAAGCATTTACCAAAGATGAGGTTCAACGAATTATTCAAGGATTTGAAGAGAGTCCCTACTATCATCATTACCTTGATTACGTGAAGTTTAGGTTTTACACCGGTTGCCGTAGTGGTGAGGTGAATGGATTGCATTGGCGGCATCTCAATGAAGACTGTTCCGTGATGTGGGTGGGTGAAACCCATACCCATGGACAGTTTGCCGATGTCAAGAATAACAAGAGTCGTGAAGTGAAGCTATCTGGTTCAACGACAGCAATGCTGCGATCGCGAATGCCAGCAAATGTAGATCCTGACTCTCTAGTATTTCCCAGCCCTAAAGGCTTGCCTATCGATGAGCATAATTTCAGTCAACGGGCATGGAAAAAGGTTCTAAAAGAGATGGCAGTCGATTATCGAAGACCTTACAACACACGCCACACATTTGTGAGTCATTGCTTAGAAATGGGGATGAATCCAGTCGAAGTTGCTGCCATAACTGGCCATGATGTGAAGACGCTTTATTCAAATTATGCTGGACTGATCAAAAGCCACCCTCAAGCACCAGAGCTGTTCTAAATTTTTATTTTTTTCTATAACCCAAGAAGTCTGGAAAACCCCTACACAGCCCTATACGCCCTACACAATCCTTTCATAGCAAGGCTTTCAGCGCGTAGGGATAGGCAACACAGCCCTACACAGCTTTCTTAAACCCCTACACGCCCTACACAG
>JBCBLF010000032.1:0-29006 GCA_038520475.1 Cyanobacteria bacterium J06627_8 | reverse complement strand
CTAACGGAACTAGCGACGGCTGTAACTCATATGACGTTGAAACGTTGGGCAAGCGATATTCTACGTGTTGAATACAACACTGAATCCTAAAAAAGGATAAGCCTTAGATAAACCTTAAATGGCGATCGCCTAGCCCGAAATCGTTCCAGTTAGGGGAGAACTGGCACTAGCAGATTGTCGGACAGGAATACGACCCGCTGAGTAAGCCAGTCGACCTGCTTCAGCAGCTAACTTCATCGCTCGTCCCATTTGAGCAGGGTTTGCCGCTTGGGCGATCGCCGTATTAATCAACAGCGCATCAGCTCCCATTTCCATTGCCTGAGCCGCTTCACTAGGGGTTCCAATGCCAGCGTCAACAACGACCGGCACCGTTGCATTCTCAATAATGATTTGAATGTTGGCTGCATTTCGGATGCCCTGGCCTGAGCCGATGGGTGATCCAAGCGGCATCACTGTTGCACAGCCAGCTTCTTCAAGGCGCTTCGCTAACAGAGGGTCCGCATTGATATAGGGCAACACGGCAAATCCTTCCTTGACCAACTGTTCAGCAGCTTCTAAGGTGCCGATTGGATCGGGTAACAGATAGGTTGCATCAGGAATAACCTCCAGCTTGACAAAATTGTTGTCTTCTTGGCCCAACAGTTTCGCCATCTCTCGTCCGAGTCGAGCAACGCGAATGGCCTCATCAGCAGTCTTGCAGCCTGCCGTGTTAGGCAACATCCACAGCTGAGTCCAGTCTAACGCTTCGGCTAAGCCCTCATGTCCTGGTGCTTGAGTTTGAACTCGCCGCACAGCAACCGTAACAATTTGACAGCCACTTGCAGCGATCGCCCCGTGCATGTGATCAAAATTCTGGTATTTTCCTGTTCCAGTCATCAGGCGAGAGCGAAAGGCTCTGCCTGCAATCACCAGTGACGCATCATCCGGTTCTATGGATTCCGAAGACAAGGATAACGACGCAGACGATGGATGAGCAGGTGAAGGTGAAGCGTGAGACGAAGAGTAGAGAGTCGGCATAGGTTTTGATGAAGAGGATGGACGATGAGTGACGGAATGCCCCGATGAGTCGAGCGTCGATGCGTGATGAGTCGAGCGTGAATGATAGTTACTTGAAACTCGATCGACTGACTCTATGGCTTTTCCATTGGTCGGAGTAAGACGCTGTGAGTTCGACGAGAGAGAGGACTGAGTTGGCAGGCCACTGAAGCGATGGATGCTAAACGCATCGAGAAAACGATTGGACGCATGGTTCAGCACCCAATCTGCGATGAGCTGTGCCGTTGCAGGGGCAAATAGAATACCGTTTCGATGATGGCCAGTAGCAATCGTGAGATTATCGCAGTAGGTGGAGCCTAGCAATGGGGCTTCGTCGGGAGTGGTGGGTCGATAGCCCCACCACTGCTCAACGATAGGATAGTCCTTCAGCTGAGGGTATAGCTGGAGTGCTGAATTCACCAATGACTGGATGCCACCGACCGTATTGTGAGCCTGAAATCCAACGGATTCCATGGTTGCCCCAATCAGAATTCGACCATCGAGGCGTGGAACAATGTAACAACCGTCGCCAAACAGAATTCGCTTTAGCGACAGCTCTGCCTTGGAAAATGAGTTGTCCAGCAATGGCACTTGGACTGCAAGCATCTGCCCCTTCATGGGACGTACTGGAACGGGCAGTACGTCTGTTGACCAGGCTCCAGCGGCCAGTATGTAGTGGTCAGCTTGATAGCATCCTTCTGAGGTTCTCACACCGGTCACTCGCCCCTGCTCAGACTGGAACGATTCAACGGCGATCGCCTCTTTTATCGTCACACCAGCCTGCTCTGCTGCATGCCATAGGGCTTGAAATAGCGCTCGATTATCAACCTGCCCATCATCGGGATACCACCATCCTCCAACCACATCACGACTGAGACCAGGGTGCACATGATGAATAACAGTCTCATCCAACCATTGGGCAGTCGCTGAAGACGTGGTTGAATCCGTAGTTGATGGGTCCTGATGACCGTTCTGCCCTTGCGTATTGGGCTCAGTATTCAACACTGGGGCCAACACTGGAGCCAGAATGCCTGATGGCCAGTATCCGGTTTTGAGATTGCTTAGGTGCTCAATGTTCGCTATCCACTCTGGGTATAGATGCAAACTTTTAAGACCAAAGTCTCGCAGTGGTCCATCAAGTAAACGCTCAGCATGGGGAGCCAACATGCCAGCCGCCGCCCTTGTTGCTGCTTGTTGTCGATCACGTGTCAAGACCATTACTGTCGAGCCACGGAGCCGTAATTCTAAGGCGATCGCTAGCCCAACAATGCCACCACCACCAATTAATATGTCACACCCGTCGGACATTACTTAAACTAGAGCCTTGTTAATCGACAGCAGTTGAACATTCCTCAATACCCATCCTCAGTAGGGACAGAGTTCGAGAAAGAGGATAGAGAAATCAGTGAAAACGGTATCGTAGAGAACCGAGTTAGACTATCCACTCTCCATTGTTCTACAGGAACTCAAAAGTTGGGAGGAAATCGGTATTAAATCATATCAAGTCTCTGATGGCGGTTGTACTCTGACGACAATACTTTTTTATCCTTTAAAGATGACAACAATCTGTTTTTGAATGCGAAGCCCCTGGTAAAGTATGACCATTGATTCGTCGGCATGACGATCGACTCGTCAGGGTTGGTATCGAAATGAAGATACCGAAGGGAAGGTTATGTGCCGATCAAGTCGCAGGGCTTGAAAGGACAGCAACATTAAGATACGGTCACCGAGTTCCCAGAAATGTCAGCCATCATTTAGAAGCGGCACCCATATCTATGTCAGAGCCTATCTTCTCAAACAATTTTGAATCTGATGATAGTCAACCCACTTCACCATTGAGTGGCCTGACTCCGCTCGACGGACCGTTCATCGATGAACCTGATTATGACGAATCGTCCTTAAATCAGGAACTTGTGCATAGCGATCATGCAATCGCAGAGGTTTCGCCTGATAAATATGCACGGTTGTTAAGTGAATTGGCAAACACGCGATCGCTTGAGTGTCAGCATATTCGGCGTATCTATCAGTTAGAGCAAGCACTAGATCAGTCTCTCATCTACCTTGAAGAATTAAGGCTGAAGGCTCGCGATCGCGATAGTCTGCACGATCAGCTGCTGATGACCGAAGATTTTGCCTATGTTCAACAGCATGCGATCGCCCACCTCAAGAAACAGCTCAAGCAGCAAAAGCAAATCTTAATTAGCCAGAGCAGCGATGCACGGGAGTACGATGACGCGGTTCAGAGTGTTTTAGGAGAAACTGAACAGCTCGTTGAGTATCAGCAAGTTGAATTAGAACACATCAAATCACAACTGGCCCAAGACTTGGCCGAACATCATCGGCGCTATTCGCAGCTTCAAAAGAAAGTTGAAATTTTACAATCAGCGTTGGCCGCTGAGCAGGAGCGTAACCAGAACATTGAATCAGAGGCTCTAGCCTCTCGAACGCTCGGTGCTAGCCTGGAAATTCAGCTCGCCGCATCCCAGCAGCAGGTCAAGGACTTGAGCGTTCAACTCGCTGAAAATCAGACACGGCTCATTGCAATGGGAGGCGACCTAAAGAAAGCCAATATTGCAGCGACTGAGCACGAGGAGACTGTAAAACTGCTCCAATCTTCAGAAGATATTATTTCCGAACAAAATCGGACCATCGCTGGGCTGAAGCGAAAACTGGCGATCGCGGAATCAAGTACGACTCATCTCAATGCCGAGCGCCTCAGAGGGGTCAGAGACCACTCCAAGCTAGTGCATCGGTGTCGTGAACTCGAAGCTGAATCTGACAAACATCAGGTAATCCGTTCGGATTTAGAAAACCAAAACGCTGAACTTCAAGAAGAGGTTTTTCAACATGTTCACCAGCTTGGTGAATATGAGGCCGCTGTTCAATTTTGGAAAGAAAGATATCGGTCTAGTCAACGTCAGCTTGAACAACTTAAGCTGCTCTTCGAGCGAGAAGTCCCTCATCTATCAGAGCAACTGGCAGAAGGATTTTTGAAGGCCGTACAGTTCGCCATGCATCTCGATGATGAATCTCCGGAGTGTCCATCAACCCTCTCGTCTCCTCAATTTAAGACGGTAGATATGCCAGAGTTCTTGATCCGACGACATGCCGTTCGTCACCGAGCGCTACCCATTCAAGACATTCGATTGAGCTTACCTGATGATACTGACGCGGACGATGGTGTGTCCTCTAGTGACTCGTCTTCATTAACCGCTTCATAGAAGCCGTTAATGTGCTAGCCCTCCAGTTGAATAGATGTTTTAATCATGAGTTACGAGACTGTGAAAGGACGGACGATTGCTGTATGGCTTAACGAGCGCAGGGATCCGTTTTACCCATCAGGTTGCCTCGTTTAACGCACGCTACACGTATCTAATCTCCTCAAACATCTCGTTCACGAATCACGATTGTATTGATTTCACCAAAGGATATTTCCCATGGATGACAAGCAGATGTTAATGATTCCTGGTCCCACTCCCGTTCCTGAGCGGGTGTTACATGCCTTGGCAAAACACCCCATCGGCCATCGTAGCGGTGAATTTAGCAGCATTATGGGAGAGGTGACAGCGGGCCTAAAATGGCTACACCAAACTGAGAATGACGTGTTGGTGATCACCGCAAGTGGCACAGGCGCAATGGAAGCTGGGATTATTAATTTCCTGAGTGCGGGCGATCGCGTGTTGGCTGGCTGCAACGGAAAATTTGGCGATCGCTGGGCACAAATCTGCGACGCTTATGGCGTTCAGGTCGAACGCATTGAAGCTGAATGGGGAAAACCACTGGATGTCGATGCCTTTCGTCAACGGTTGGAAGCCGATACGGAGAAGACGATTAAGGCAGTGATCCTCACCCATAGCGAGACATCGACGGCGGTCTTGAATGATCTAGAAGCCATCAATCGTGCTGTTAAGGATCATGGTGAGGCTCTGATTATCGTTGATGCGGTGACTAGCCTCGGCGCGACTCATCTTCCTATTGATGAATGGGGGTTAGATGTTGTCGGCTCAGGGTCTCAGAAGGGCTACATGATTCCTCCAGGACTTGGATTCGTCTCTGTGAGTACTAAGGCGTGGGAGGTTTATAAGACAGCAACGTTACCCCGGTTTTATCTCGACTTAGGTAAGTATCAGAAAACCGCAGCGAAAAACAGTAACCCCTTTACGCCTCCGGTGAATTTAGTCTTTGCGCTGAGGGCTGCGTTACAAATGATGCAAGCTGAGGGTCTAGAAAACATTTTTGCTCGACATGATCGCCATCGTCGCGCGACCCGGGCTGCGATTCGAGCAATGAATCTTCCTCTGCTAGCTGCTGACGATGTAGCCAGTCCAGCCGTTACAGCCGTTGCTCCAGTGGGTGTAGAAGCCGAATCGATTCGAAGTATTCTCAAAAAACGGTTTGATATTGCACTCGCTGGCGGACAAGATCACCTCAAAGGAAAGATCTTCCGCATCGGACACCTCGGATTTATTAGCGATCGCGATGTCTTGATGGTCATTGCAGCGATTGAAGCTGCCTTGCAAGAACTTGGGTATGACGCATTAGAACCCGGCGCTGGGATTCAGGCTGCAAGTCAAATTCTTCAATAATTTGCGAGGTGAATTTTGATTATCGCTCTAGCGATTTAGGCCAAGTGTCTTTGCCTAAATCGCTAGAGCGATACACATCTTCGTGAACATCGCCCAATGGAACCTTTACGTAAAGGAACGTCGTAGCTGAACCGCTTTCGTCAATAGTTCAGTGTACGCAGAGGGTGAAACGATGTAGGACCCAAATCGTTCTAGATGGGGATTGGTCAGCTGTGCATCAAAAACAGAAAATTGTCGCGATCGCAAGTGTTCGACCAGCTTCACCAGCGCCACTTTAGACCCATCTGGAATGTAATAAAACATCGATTCTCCGATAAACGCACCGCCAATCACGATGCCCAAAATACCACCAGCCAATTCGCCATCTTGCCACGTTTCGAAGCTATGAGCCCATCCGGTTCGATGCAAAGCGTGATAAATCTCCTTCAAATCAGATGAAATCCACGTAACATCCCGATCGGCACATCCCTCAACAACGCGGTCAAAGGCTTGGTCAATCCCAACCGTAAACTGATTTCGATTTAATACACGCTGAAGCGATCGCGGATAGCGAAATCGGTTATCTAATGGAATTAATGTTCGTTCTCGACTGGAGTACCACTCTAAGCCACCTCCCTCATCGTTATTCATCAGAAAATAACCCTGGGCGTAACCATTGATGAGATTAGGAATGTTAAACTGCATAGCAAACGAGCGATGGTGGCACTGAGTAATGACTGATCCCGTCGAACCAATTTTGTTACCTCCTGCTGATAATGTTATTCAGGAAGGCGAATGGTTACAAGCGTCACTGCAACATTGGCTAGATGACGAGTTTCTTCCAGAATCCGTCAATGAGGCGATCGCCAAGCGTGTGGCTCAAGTGTTTATGCGTCAGCGGATGGAAGGAGAAAACGAGGTTGGCGCTCTAGTTATGGCGGTGGTCACTGAGCTTCAGTCGTTTGATTTTTCAGCAAGTTTTTACAGCGAATTTTCAGTTGCCAATGCGATGGGGGATTTGCTGCTTGATAGCCTTGGAATTGACCGATGCTGTGGGCGACAGACAACACATTCTCCTGAGCGATTTCACCGATAGTATCGCCGTCGCAAGTTCCGTGAAGACAAGATGGCGAGCCATTTAGCTATTGCGCTTAGTAACTGAATGGTACTCGGTGTCCCAACTTAAATGGCTAAAGCTATAATTTCGCCAATCAAATCCATATAAATGCGTGCAAAGGTTGCATCCAGAAAACAGGATTCATGCACACAACTTGGCAAAGCTAACTGAGCTAACTTCTCAAGTTCACAAAGAGGATATAAGCGCGCAGTGCGTTCTTATATCCTCATAGATCCTACTCAATCTTTTTGTAGACATGAAAAAGAGCGGGTCATCACAGATAGACCCACTATAAAAGTAATGAAACGCGAGACTCAATAACGCCTCTGTGAAGCTTGGGAAAAATTACCAGCTTGACTTGACAACGCCAGGTAATAACCCTTGATGGGCCATGTCCCTTAAAGCAAGTCTGCACAGACCAAAATCACGGTAGACCGCTCTTGGGCGACCTGTGAGCCAGCAACGATTGCGGACGCGGTTGCGAGCACTGTTGCGAGGAAGTTGCTGAATTTTTCTATGAATTTCTAGCTTCTCTTGCTGTGTCGAGGCTTTAGCAAATTGCTCTTTTAACTCTTCACGCTTTTGTGCATACTTTTCAACTATCTTCTTGCGCTTTACGTCACGCGCAACCATGCTCTTTTTAGCCATGAGGCATTTATTGATTTCTAGATTTGTACGGCGTTTCTCATCATAGCAAATCTAATTCAATTTCTACAAAGCCCTGACGCACACCTTTTGTTAAACGAGCCTCCACTGGAGACGGATACTTAATTTACTACAAACTTAGAAAAATAATGGAAAATGGTGTAGCCTTAGATCACCTATAAGCCTCCAGGCAAGAGTTACAGCGCTATTGTGATTAGCAATACTGAACCTTCAGCACCACTTTCTCGTTTCTTAATCTACTGCCGGGAGTGTCAGCCATACCCTGGCAGCTTGATTCAGCGTTTTTTTGAGGGAGTTGTGTGCTTCCCATATGATCAGGAGCTTTTGCTTCAGGCTTATTTGTATTTAAACATCCGTCAAATTTTTGACGACTGCGATCGCCTGCTGCTGTTCGAAAAGCCGCCTTATGGGGAATACACCAATGTCGGAAAGTGCGACTTTGTTTATCTGACGCACGACCAGCGCATCTTGCTCATTGAAACCAAATATATCGATACGACCGCTAGCGGAGACACTGAGCGCAAGCGACGCAACAAGCATCGGAATAAAGTTGTTCATCAGGTCCAAACGCTGACACAAACGTTTTGCGAACACTGGGAGTTTCAGCCTGATCAGATTCAAAAGGCCGTATTTACCACTGATCCGTCAATGGAAAAGCGGAGTGAAAAAGCTGATATTCAGAGTCGATTTATTTCGGTTCAGGCATTGAGCGACTGGCAGCGCACGTTTGATTGCCAGCCTCAAGATACTGGTGAGTTTGTCGCCTCATAAAGTATGGCTTTAGCCATTTAGGCAAGAACCCTGAATATCATTTAGCTCCTGAGCATACAGGCAAATGGCCTGCCGTCTTGTCCTGTAGTAATGCGCATATAGGTCTGGACATGTATTTTTGAGGAAAGCCGCGTTCCGCGCAGCTTTCCTCAAAAATACATGATTTGGATTGAGCGCGCAGCACTGTAGCAGAATTGGCAATAGCCATATTAGTGTGAAGCTGCCCTAACCCATCACGTACTATAGGTGCGACCTTTCCATGCACCGCCTTGTCCTCGCCAATGACGGATGGCTGAGTCGAGCGTCATCAACGTATATAGAAACGCAATCACCGGAAGCATTAGACAATAGAGCGGCGAGCATTGATAGAACGTCACCATTGGATAATAGGCGATCGCCATTAGGGTCCACGTCAACGCTCCCACTGTTGCAATAATGAGTTCACCGTGGCTCAGGCCCCAGAGCAGGGACAGGGGACCGACCAGATAAACGATGCTCATCCCAATGAGAGTACCAACCAGAAGCAAGGGAGAATAGTTCAATTGTGTGTAGGCCGTGCGGGCAACCATATCCCAAATGGTTTTGAGCGTTGGATAGGGGCGCAAACTACGAGTCTTTGAGCTTAATCCTAGCCAAATCGGATGTCCGGTGGTTATGCGGCCAGGTTTAACATCACCATGCTTGACGTGCTGAGCAAGCGTACAGTCATCAATGAGGGCATCTCGGATGGATGCAATGCCGCCGATGCGCTGTAGGGCTGATGTGCGAATAAGCACACATCCACCTGCTGCTGCGGCTGTTTTTCGATTAGGACGGTTGACCCATCGAAAGGGGTAGAGTTTTTGAAAGAAGAATACAAACGCCGGAATCAACCACTGTTCTGCGAGGCTTTCGCATCGTAAGCGAACCATAACCGAGGCTAAATCGAGAGCCTGGACTTGAGATTTGGTCACCAAACGAGTCACGTTCTGACGATCATGCTCAATATCTGCATCGGATAAAAAGATATACGTGGGGACTGGCGATCGCCTCATTACCTGCTGCGTGCCCTGCTCAAGCGCCCAGAGTTTGCCGGTCCATCCTGGTGGGAGTGGTTCAGCTGAATACAGTTGGAAGTGCTCCAACTGCCCAAGCTCTTGAACCGTCTGGGTTGCAATATCTCCCGTGCCATCTGTGCTGTGATCATCCACAACAAGCACATCAAGTTGCCCGTCGTAATCCTGGGTAAAGAGCGATCGCAGCGTCGTGTGTAGAACATCGGCTTCATTCCGTGCTGGAATCACCACACAGACAGATGGAGCGCTATTCAATTGAGCATTCGAGTGATTTGAGATATCCGTGTCGTCGGCTTCTAGATGTTGATCAGTTCGCCAAAACTGACCTCGAAACAACAACAGATAGACCCAAATAATAGCGGACACAATCGATACACTCAGGAAGATAGGCATTCAACGAACGGATATGAGTAACGTCAGCGTCAGATAGTCGCCAGCATTGTGCGGGCGTGGACCATGATTCCCTGATTATCTTTTGAATGCTTCAGGATCGGCGATCGCCCTGCGAACCAGCTCAGCGAGTTGATCAGCACTGTTTTCAACGGCCAGATGTCCAGCCGCATGGGCCATTGCCTGCCGTTGATCTGGATTGTCCAACAGGTCCAAGACACTCTGCTTAAGTTGATCAGCGGTCAAATCCGCTTGCTGATAAAGGCGTGCTGCGTTGGCGTCCACAAAGACCTTTCCATTGAAGGTTTGGTGATCTTCGGCTGCAAAGGGATACGGAATCAGAATCGATGGGGTATGAGTCATCGCAAGCTCGGTTAGGGTGCCAGCACCGGCTCGGCTAACCGTTAAATCAGCTCGTCTCAGCAAGGTTGCCATATCGTCATAAAACGGTTTCGCAACATAGTGGGGATGCTGAAGCGCATCGGCATCGGGATCATTTGTGCCCGTGAGATGAACAACCCAGGCCCCTGCATCAAACCAAGCCGGGGCTGCCTCCCTCACCAACTGATTAACAGCCACGGCGCCTTGACTACCGCCCACGACAACAATTAAGGGTACGCCATCTGGAACGCCTAAGTCGCCAAGGGTGGTGCTTCCCTGTGGATCAAGAAATTGTGATCGCACAGGTGTTCCAACGGATTGACAATACGCATGGGGAAGATAAGAAATGGCAGCATCAAAGCCAACAGCGACGACGCTACACCAGCGACTCAGCCATCGAGTCACCTTTCCGGGTATCGCATTTGATTCGTGTAGGATGGTGGGTAGACCCAGCAGCCGTGCCGCGAGAATGGCTGGGGCAGCGATGTAACCTCCAGTTGTAAACACCCCGCTAAAGCCACCCGACTTAAGCAGAGAGCGGACTTGAGCGATCGCTATTCCTAGACGAACCATCGTTCGCACGGTGCCCAAACCAAATCCAGATTGAAATCCTTCAACGTTAATGATGTTGAGCGGGTATGATTTGGGAACAAGCTGGTTTTCGAGTCGCGTGGCGACTCCGAGCCATTCGATCTCGAAATCGTCGAGGGCTTCGGCTGTGGCGATCGCCGGAAACAGGTGACCTCCAGTGCCACTGGCTGCAATCAAAAGTTTCTTAGGAGTATTGCCCACAGTGTTTTGTTAATTCTTATGCAATCACGAACGGCAAAATACACACCGTCCCGTTGACTTACTCTACCGTTAAATAACCTATCACTCAGCATGTCAAACTCTCCATCAAATTGGCCTCAATTTTCTGATTTGTTGCCTTCGGGCCAATCGTCTGGACAATATAGTCGCCGATTCAAGAGAGGTGGCCTGCCGAGTAAGAAACCCATGGGGTTGATGGGAGCGAACTTGCTAGCGGTGGCGATCGCCCTATCATCTGTCGCTGAACCTGCAAAAGCTGATTTACAAGCTCCTGAAACGGCTCCAGGGGCATTAACGCAGCTACTCAGCGATATTGATGCAGCCGCAAATAGCCGAGACATCGATCGAGTCATGGAGTTTGTCAGTGATGACTTTGTTCATTCCGATGGATTGACTGCCGATACACTCGAAGACTCCACTCAGGCATTTTGGGATCGATTCGATGCACTCAATTACAGCACTGAAATTATTGGATGGGAGTCAGATGGTGATGATTGGACGGTTCAGACGCTTACTACCGTGATCGGATTGGATGTCATTGGCAATCGCTCAGGGCGTTTGGAAGCAACGGTCGAATCGCGTCAGCAATTTGAGGATGGGGTCTTAGTTGAACAAACGATTCTCTCTGAAGAGAGTCAAATCACCCTAGGTGACAATTCTCCTATCGTAGATGTCAACTTGGCTGAACAAGTTGGTGTCGGAGAATCGTTTAGCTTTGATGCAATTGTGCTAGAACCGCTGGGCAATCGCATTCTACTCGGCACAGCATTTGACGAACCGGTTGATGTTGATGGGTACTTAAATCCTGCCGTCATCACGCTGGATTTATTATCAGCTGGTGGATTATTTAAGGTTGGCGTCGCTCCTGCTGAAGTTGGCGATCGCTGGATTTCTGCTGTCGTCGTTCGTGATGATGGGATCACGGCGCTCACACGACGGCTCCAAGTCGTTCCACCTGGAGAGGTGTCTAACACCCCCTAGCTCAAATCATATTGTTTCGCATCACACTGTTTCGCATCGCAATGTGCTGATATTCGGATGTCCCCCAGTGCGGAATGACGCCATCCTTTGATAGGCTGAGGGGATGGATATTTTCAAACATTGTTCTCTGTTGTTATGCGCGATCGCTACCTCGAATTAATCGACCACATTATTACTGCGACACTGAAAGGTCAGGTTCGGTCGAAAGAGCAAGTGTATCGAATGCTCAAAGATGGCATCGAAGCAGGCACTGGGGAAATTTTCGAGCGGTGTTTACAAGAGCATGTTGACGATATCCAATCCCAGCTGAACGTTGATGATGAACTCAAACAGGCAAAGGCTGAGCGTAAACAACGTGCCTTAAAAACCATTCAAGCAGAATGGACGCGGTGGCAAAATGAAAATCAAAGCAACACCGTGCTTGATGAGGTGTTGCAGTCGCTGGTCGTCGCTGATCCAGAAGATCGCCTGATTCAAGTGCTTCAGGTATTTGACCCTAATCGAGAGCCCATGCTGAATCGAGAGCAGATGCTTCAGCTTGCCAAGCGGCTAGAAAATTGCGCGTCGAGATCAGATGAAACCATCTCAGATGTCTCGTCTCTGATTGATTTGTCGGAAGGGCTGAAGCACGGATTACAGATATGGGAACAGCTCGAAGGGGACGTAGTGAGCTGGATTTTTGATCAGAGCCAGCGATCGCTCGGATTTGCAGGAACGCCTGAACAGCGCGGACCATGGGAGAGCTGGGCTAAGAAAATTACGCACCCTCCACTCAAGTCTCTCTTTCAAGATTTAGCACTCAATCAATCCGTAACGCAGGAAAGTATCGCCTCACCCATGGGGCTTGCAGACTGGGTTGCAATGGCCCTGGTCTTGCAACGGTTGAATCTTGGTTTGATTAACTGGTTTGATCGCCAACCCTACGACACGACAGCAGGGAAACGATTGTCGATTTCAACCTATTTGTCGTTCACGGTGGTTTGGAGTCAGCTGTCAAATCGATTCGACGAGTTAGACCAAGAAATTTTGTCAGACGGCTGCTTCCAGATGGCGCTTCAAGTGCTCTCAAAATTTGCTCAGCAAAACTACTTCCCGCTCTACGGAGGCTTGTTCGCCGCTCTCTCAGATGAATCATTTCATGTAGCGATTGAGTATCTTGACCAGCCGTTACGAGACGTTCCAAACACTCAGATTAAAGCCCGGATTTTGACGCTGCTGGGATACTCCCAACAGGCATTAGGAGATGATGAGATTGCTCTCGAATTTCACGAAGATGCCCTTTCGATTGCCCGAGAAGCCGGCGATCGCCCCTGCGAAATTGCGAATCTCAACCACCTCAGCCGCACCTATGTCATGTTAGAGGACTATGAGGAGGCCATCGACCGCGGACAACGGGCACTTATTTTGGCTCGTCAAGAAGGCGATCGGCTTGGTGAAGCCAATGCACTCGCGAATGTTGGCGTTAGTGAGGTGTTGTTGACGCGGGAAGAAGAGCAAATCGATGAGGATCGGTATGAGCAGATTCTAGGCCGGGTGAAGCGGGGACTGATGATATCTGAACAAGTGGGCGATCGCCCGAGTCAGGCCCTCTGTGTGCATAGCTTGGGAGTTGCGCAGGTTGTGCTAGGCCAGTATCGAGAGGCGATTCTGTCTCTTGAAAAGGGGCTCAGCATTGCAGATGCCATTGGAGACTTGTTTTTCCAGGGACTTAACTTTGCCTATCTGGCAGAAGCGTATCGTGGGTTGGACAATTTGGAACAGGCGATCGTCCACGGCTGCGTTGGAATGTATTGGCTCCACCAGATTGAATCAGAACTTTGGCGGCAACCTGCCGGAATTATGAGCATTCTCCAAGGACAGCTTGGGGATGAGGCCTTTCAATCCTGCTTGCAGAAGCATCGCTCAACCTTTTTGAAGCAAATTGGCGTCGATGGCTATGACTTCTTGCCGAATTTGTTAATGACTTATCGACAATCCTTGGATGATTCCGACGCTTCTTCAACTTAATTGTTTTGAGGACAACTAAGTTTCATACTCAAACGGCCTTGCCAACCCAAGCAGGTTGAGCAACGGGACGGACAGGCTGAGCCGATGGCATGGAGCGTCGGAACGACTGGTAGTAGTCTTTGCGAGACTCATTGAAGAGATATCGCAGCTCTGCCACAGGATTGTCGTGGTGGTCTACACGTAGATCGAGATGCGGGTATGACTCCCTATGCATCACATAAAGCGCGGCTGACTGACGCCCCCGCTTGTCTCCGCCAGCCGCATCTCCAGCTTCAAGAGCACGAATGAGGCGATCGCAAAACTCTTCTTGCTGAGCGTATTGGTAGGTTTCAGCCATCGCCAACAGAGTATCTTCACTCACGAGCATGTTGCCAGCCACCGAAAAATTCTTGAACGTGAAGTGTCCAGCCCAATCAACACAGTCTCGCCCAGTCCATGCAGCCGTTTGTCCGTTGTGGTCAACGAGATGGAGTTGACGCTCATCGCGCTGATCGTCGTCGCGCAGTAACCGGTCAATTACGGCATCAGCCGGAGCTTCGTGATGAAGACGTTCCGCTGCTGTTCGCGTTTCGAGAATGTGGAGTCCTCGAATACCGAGTAGCGGATTCGTTTGAGCCTGAGTGGCGATCGCTCCAACTCCTGCCTTTGCATGGGGCACCAGCGCTCCGACTGCAAGATGTTTGGTGGCAACAGCCACTCCGGTCATGCCAGTTGCTGGGTCCCACGCCACAATGGAAAATGTCATCGCTGTTTTGCCTATCTTGTTGGTAGAATTAAATGTTCGAAAAAGTCAGCATTGCTTAACATTTTCTCCACATTCTAGAATGCTATCTGTCTCGTATTTGACGATTTTGTTCGTAATTTAGACCGTCGAGCGATCGTCGTCTTGGAACATCGTTGAGATGGCCTGCAATCACCCATGTGCCCATACCAATATGTCTTCTGTACCTTGATTGAGCATGGCAGCATCTGTATGAAGCAGTCGGCTACAGGCAAGAGCGACTCATTCCATTTTGTATTTATTGTCCAATTCACATGACTTCACCCTCATCCCAGTCCTCATCCCTTGATACCAGCGTGGCTGATTTACGTCGCGATTATCAAACCAACACGCTCGAAGAAGTGGACGCAAGTGCTGACCCCTTTGAGCAATTTGAGGTTTGGTGGAATGAGGTGCTAAAAGCCAATATCTCTGAACCCAATGGCATGACGCTCGCGACCGTTGGTACAGACGGTCGTCCTTCCGCACGAATTGTTCTCTTGAAAGGATTTGATCGGCAGGGATTCAAGTTTTTTACAAACTACACGAGCCGCAAGGGGGCGGAACTGTCCGACACACCCTATGGAGCGATTGTGTTTTGGTGGGAACCGCTCGAACGGCAGGTTCGTATTGAAGGGACGGTTGAGCGGCTGACGGATGAAGAATCAGATGACTACTTTCAAAGTCGTCCGAAGGGAAGTCGATTGGGTGCTTGGGCATCACCTCAGAGTCAAGTGATTGAGGACCGTCAACTTCTGGAAGATAATCAAGCCAAACTTGAGCAGGAGTATGCAAACAGCGACGATATTCCTCGTCCGCCCCACTGGGGAGGCTTTCGCCTCGTGCCCGATCGCATTGAATTTTGGCAAGGGCGATCGAGTCGTCTTCATGACCGACTCTGCTACACCAAAACTGACATTGGATGGACACGAACTCGCCTTGCCCCTTAAATCAGAATCGGGCATCATCAAGCGATTTTAGAAGCCTTATTTATCGTCCATCAAGTAACGGATTCAGCTTCTCAATCAACTGATCCACTTCATCCACGGTGTTGTAGTGAACCATGCTGACACGAACGACACCGTTGCAGGATTGCAAGTCGAGACTCTGAATCAGCCGCTTCGCATAGAAGTCTCCGTAGCGAATGCCAATGTGATGAGCGTCGAGATGGGGCGGAATGCTAGAGCTGTCGACACCATTAATCACAAATGCAATCGTTGGAACCCGCTGATGGCGATCGCCCGCTGGATGACCAATGATGCGAACGTTCGGCTTACTTGTGAGAAATGATAGGAGGCGATCGCTCAGCACCTCTTCATGGGCTGCAATGAGGTCGAAAGCAGATTCGAGGGTTGAACGTGAATTTGAATTGTCGTCCATACCCACAGCGTGACCAGCCAGTCCTGAAAAGTAGTCGAGTAGCCCAGCAATGCTGTAACTTAGCTCGTAGTTTGCGCCTCCCGGCTGAAACTTGTAGGGAATCGTGGTCGACGTGATGAAATCGTGGTTGAACCCGGGCATGCGCAACAGGTGGTCGCGCTTACCGTAAAGCACGGCGTGATGCGGCCCATAAACCTTATAGAAGCTGTAGACATAGAAATCTACATCAAGCGCCTGAACGTCGATGAGGCGATGGGGTGCGTAGCCGACACCATCGACGCAAATCATGGCACCGTGGTCATGGACAAATTGGGCGATCGCCTGAATTGGATTAATCGTGCCTAACACATTTGACGTGTGCGTTAGCGCCACCAACCGAGTTCGTTCCGTCATCAACGGGGCTAAATCATCTAAGTGAAAGGTCAGCGTGTCTGGGTTAATCCGCCAAAATTTAACGACAATTCCCCGTTGCTGAAGCTCAACCCAAGGCGTAATATTGGCTTCGTGATCGCAGTCTGTGACGATCACCTCATCTCCAGTTTTCCAGGTCTGACTGAGGCAGATGGCTAGAATTCTCAGCAGCAAAGACGTTGAGGCCCCCATGATAATCTCACTCGGATCAGCCGCATTCATCAGCTGCGCTGCGGCTAGATCGCCCTGTCGAACGCGATCGCTGGCTTGCTGAGAGACCGCATAAGACGCCCCAAGCTGAACATTGGACTGCACCAAATAATCCTGGATGCGTTGAAGCACCGGCTGAGCAATCTGAGAGCCACCTGCATTGTCCATAAAAATCCAGTCGCTTTGAAGCGATGGAAACTGCGATCGCACGTCATCGAGTTGGAGAGTGTGAGCTTGAGGGGATATCACCATAAACGCTTACCCATAATTGAATTAAGACCAGTTTGCTGTAACTGCACTAAGGCGATCGCATTCTTCTAACGTCAATGACCAGCCCAACGCCCCTGCATTTTGCTCAGCCTGCCGTGCATTCTTTGCACCTGGAATTGGAATCACATTACCTTGAGCAATGAGCCAGTTGAGCGCAACCTGGGCTGGCGTTCGAGCATGGGCATGGGCGATCGCTTGGAGGGCATCTAACACAGGTGCCAACTTTTCTAGCCCTCGACGACTAAACCGAGGGTCAATGCTTCTCGCCCCTGTGGGACGCTCTCCAGATTCAAGCGAATACTTCCCAGTGAGCAAACCCTGTGCAAGGGGACTGTAGGCTAGAATCGTAACATCCAGCTCTCGTGACGCCTCAAGCACACCATTCGATTCAATTTTTCGCGCCAGTAGTGAGTACTGCACTTGATTAACAGCGAGAGGAATGCCACGCTTCGCTAGTGCCTCGTGGGCTTTTTTCATTTGGTCAGCAGAATAGTTGCTCACACCAATGGTTTCGATGCGTCCCTGCATGACCTCATCAGCCAGCGCATTCATCAACCCGTCCTGACCTAGAAACAAATCAAACGGCCAATGCACCTGGTAAAGCGCTACTTTATCCACCTGAAGCCGATCCAGACTGGCTTTCAAGGCGCTAGAAATGGCATCAGCCGTAAATCGCCAGGGAAGGGGAAAATATTTGGTGGCGATCGCCACCGGCTGTTGCGTCTGCTTTAAAAATCGCCCAATTAATCGCTCCGATTCCCCAAGGCCATAAACTTCGGCCGTATCGAATAGGGTAATGCCCGAATCAATCGCGGTGTGAAACGCTGCTTGGAGCTGATCGTCGCTGTAATCTTTGCCGTAGCTCCAAAAAAGGCTATCGCCCCAGGCCCACGTCCCAATCCCTAATGATGAGACTGTTGGACCACTTGGGCCAAGCTGTGTGGTGTATGATGCTGTTCCCGCAACCATGGCCTCTCCTGCCTAGCAAATTCTGTTAAGAATTCTAGCGCTTGCACGGGTGTGATGCAGAGGCGATCGCCGTTTATGCCAACACTGAACCTGAGAATCCTTACACTGCAGATAACTCAGCCTGAGTGGGTGCAGGTGGCTTGTTCAGCTCGTGCTCTACCACAAACACATTGGAGTGGAGATTCGCAATAATCTGCTTGCCTTCTTGCGTTAAAGACAGATAATCAATTGCAGACTGGATATAGGGATAGACCACGTTCCAATAAAACTTGGGATACTGATGGCGAAGATCGCCAGGGTTTTGATAGCCAACGGTTTTGTTGAATCCCGTTTCTTCAAACTCATAAAAAAGAGCGCTGACCTTGTTGAGATAGCGAGGATCGCTCAGTTGTCCAATCAGATCCGCTGCCCTCACGAGTCCTGGATAGTTAGTTGTATTTTGATGGTCAGAGTCATCGGGCACTGGGAACCGTGTCAGCTCAATGTTGGCCTTGATCACATCAGAACTCAGCCACGTATTTCCACCAAATCGTTCTTCAACAAACAGTTTGCCTCGATCCACATGGTACGGAGTCAGGCTTGCGTCAGTCGACCCGGGAGACACAAATACGCGCTCATCACCAATCCCCGTTGCATAATAGCCATCTCGGTCAGTCCGGCAGACCCCCTTCACATAGCCAATATCGTGGCAGAGCAGCGACACCATAAAGTGCATCCAGTCTTCGCAAGATACACCGCCTTCTCGGATGTGCTTGCCACGCAAAATTTCTTGTCCAACAAGCGTTACGAGAACCGTGTGCTCGACGTTGTGATAAAGCGCATCGCTGTTTGCGATATTTTCGAGCGCCATGCGTCCTGACCAAGAAATGATGTTGCCGTAGTTAGATTTCAGGCCACCATAGTTTTGCTCATAGCCTGTTTGAAGTTGCTGAACAAAAGTTCCAATTAACGTTTGGGTTGGATTAAACATGCTTTTTATAGGGACGAGAGCACACTAATACGGAACTAATACGAATTGGACAAGCTAACTAACACAAGTTGGGGCAAGGCCACGCATACAGAAATAATGACTTCTTCCCCGTCAATTTAGTTCACTCAGGATGCGTTCTTAAAACGTAATGGTACACGATGACCTATCTTGAGTATGACAATTCTAATCGCGTTAGCCAATAACCTGCATCACGGCTCAATGGGAGCTCCATCACAGCCCATGATTGCTTGAACTCATTGTATAGAGTTCTTCAGAAAACCACTGCGAAACGATGCGTCTCCAAAGAAACATCACCCGACCAATAGTTACCAGAGCCTCTTACTCTCGCTCAGTCAGCATGTTTTGTTGTGTCTTCAAGACGGTCGATAAATCTCTTTCTTTCATTGCAGAACAATTTAACACCAACCCTGGAAAAACGCGGCTGTAGATGAAGCCAGCGTCATCAGGAGCTATCTCAACATATGTTCCAGCTTCTAGCTGATACCAAACGATCTCATTCTCATACATCTGCCAGACCACATATTCTTGAACCCCATTGCGACGATACACATTCAGCTTGGTATGCAAATCGTAAGCAGCGCTACTTGCCGCAATCTCAACAATTAGTTCGGGTGCTCCCTCGATATAGTCGTCTTTAGTGATGTAAGATTTGCCTCCAACTTCGGGTTCAAGGCGTAGCAGAGCATCTGGCTGTGGGGCATTGTCTAAATCAAGCCGTATCGTGGTGTTGTCTGCCAAGTATGTTCTACTTGTGGCTGCATGATAAACACCTAGCCAAGCAACAATCAACGCATGGGGATTGCCATGGGAGTTTGCTCGCAGCGCAGCAGCCATGTAAACAACCCCTTCAATCAATTCTGCACATTTCATATTCGGCATTGCCGTATAACGCCGCTCAAACTCTGAGCGGGTCAGATGATCACCATTTTCAAGAGGGGGAATGATGGGCTTAGATGTTGCTACCATATGCAGTCATGCTAAGTGCGTACCTTAAATTTTGGCACACGAAATACGCACAACCCCAAAGTTGCCAAGCCTTCGTAAGTTGGTTGTACCAACATACCCCTACTCGCTAATGCGACTATTCATAAGATTTTGTGGCAAATCTGATACAACTGATGCCACCATCTATTAAGCTGATATATCCGACATCAATAGGACTTACGCAGTTGAACGTTTTCTGCGGGTTGCACCTGCGAAAACCGTTCCTAACGCCCAGGACGTTATGTGCAATGCATAAGGCAATGCCCGACGATGCAGTGCTGCAATAGGCTGTGTTTCGACAAAGATTGATGCTAGAGCGATACAATCGCGGATATTCACCACATTTCCGAGGCGAGAGCGGTGCAATGGGGCTAATTGTTCAAAAGTACGGGGGAACGTCTGTTGGGTCAGTTGAGCGGATTCAAGCGGTAGCTCAACGAGTGAAAGCTACGGTAGGTCATGGCCATTCGGTGGTCGTTGTGGTGTCTGCGATGGGCAAAACAACGGATCAGCTGGTTGGATTAGCCAATCAACTCACGTCAAAGCCGTGCCAGCGTGAAATGGATATGCTGCTCTCGACGGGAGAGCAGGTGTCGATCGCCCTCCTCAGCATGGCTCTCCAAGAACTAGGACAGCCTGCACTTTCGATGACAGGTGCGCAAGTGGGAATCGTGACAGAAACCGCCCATACCCGCGCTCGTATTCTCACCATTCAAACGGAGCGAATTGAGCGGCACTTGGCAGATCAGCAGGTCGTGGTTGTGGCAGGCTTTCAAGGCATTGCTCAAACTGCGGATTTGGAAATCACCACCCTGGGCCGAGGCGGATCAGATACCTCTGCGGTTGCCCTGGCTGCGGCCTTAAAAGCCGAAGCCTGCGAAATCTATACCGATGTCCCAGGCATTCTCACGACCGACCCACGGATTGTGCCAGACGCCTGCCTGATGAGCGAAATTACGGCCGATGAGATGCTGGAGCTAGCAAGCCTCGGAGCCAAGGTTCTGCATCCGCGTGCAGTTGAAATTGCTCGAAATTATGGCGTAACGCTGGTGGTGCGTTCAAGCTGGACCGATGAACCCGGAACAAAGGTGCTGTCGCCCATTCCACAACCTCGATCACTGGATGGCATGGAAATTTCTCAGCCTGTCCACGCCGTCGAACTCGATGCCAATCAATCTAAGGTGGCGCTCTTACGGGTTCCCGATCGCCCGGGTATTGCGGCAGCCCTGTTTGGAGAAATTGCTGGCCAAGCTATTGATGTGGATTTGATTATCCAATCTATCCATGAAGCGAACACCAACGACATTGCCTTCACCGTCAATCGAGGCTCACTTAGTCGGGCAGAGTCTGTGGCAGAGGCGATCGCCCCCACCCTGAGAAACCAGCCGTCTAATCTTGAGCAAGCTGAAGTTCTGGTCGATCGAAACACCGCGAAAATCAGCATCGCCGGAGCTGGCATGATTGGTCGACCGGGTGTAGCCGCTCAAATGTTTACGGCGCTAGCCGATGCGAACGTCAACATCCAGATGATTTCAACATCCGAGGTAAAAGTGAGTTGTGCGATCGCTGTTGACGATTGCGATCGGGCTGTTACAGCGCTATGTGAGGTTTTCCAGATTCACAGTTCTGCCCTTGATCCAGCCGATGTAAGCTCAGCAGCAATTCTCGCAGACTCACGATCTCAGCCTCCTGTTCGAGGGGCAGCGTTAGACCTAAATCAAGCCCAAGTTGCCATTCGTCATGTGCCCGACCGCCCCGGCATGGCCGCACGCATTTTTCAAACCCTGGCCAATGCAAACATTAGCGTGGATACCATCATCCAATCTCAGCGGTGCCGATTGGTCAATGGTGTTGCGACGCGTGATATTGCATTCACCGTTGCTCAAGATGACGCATCCACTGCTGAATCTGTGTTGAAAACCATTTCGGCTGACATCGGGAATCCAGACATTCTCGTCGATGAGGCGATCGCCAAGGTCAGTGTTGTGGGCACTGGCATGGTCGGTCGTCCTGGAGTCGCGGCAACCATGTTCAATGCCTTGGCAGAGAACAACATCAATATTCAGATGATCACTACGTCAGAAATCAAGCTGAGCTGCGTTGTAGATGAAATATCTGGCAAGCAGGCGCTGCAGGTTGTTCATGCCGCTTTTCGCCTAGAAAAAGTTTAATAAGAGAATGTAACCTGGCAAAGCTTAGATCAGTCCTATGTGAATGATCCAACAACACATGATTTGGCAACGTTTGCCAAGTTTAATCAAGCGACTAGTTCTCAGCGCCCTCTGATGGGGACTCTCCAGAACTTTCATCTAAATTAGGCGAATCCGGAGCTGGACTGGGTTCAACTTCGAGTAAATCCGGTTCAGCACCGTCAAGCTCAAGTTCAAACGAATCTAAATCCGTCGGATCCAGGTCGCTCGGAAAGGAGTTGGGTGTTAGCGAATCGTCAAAATCAAAATCATCGAAGCCAGGGAAGTCTTGCTCAGCGTCATCTCCTGTCTCCGGTAAAGTGGCAAGCGCGACGCGATCGCCGCCGACAGAGCGCATCAGATCCAGCACATTAACGACATCATCATAGAGAGCCGAGCGAGACGCATAGAGCACCATCAGACCATCAGGACGGTTTTGACGATACGTTCTCAGCGCTTCTAACAACTGGTCAGAGGAGATAGGTTGCTGCTCCAGATACAACTGTCCGACCGGATCAACGCTGACAATCACCATTTCCCGCATTTGGGTCGTCCCTGTTTCTGCGGATGGCAAATCGACGTTGATGCCCGACTGGCGCGTTAACACGACAGACGCCAAGATAAAAAACGTCAAGATACAAAAAATGACGTCAATCAGCGGCAAAATCTCAATACGAACGTCTTCTGACGTCGATTCCCAATTCGTTTTCATGTTGTCTGCTCAACCGATTTGCAAATCTGAAGGCTACTCGTGTCCATGTCATCTCAACGCGAACGTTGCAACGGCATAAGGAGCAAGAGCGCAACGTAAGCGGCCATCTCTAATCTTTCATCAGCCGAATCCAGGTTCAATTTGGTGTTTTTTCTGGTTCGGAACTTTCTGAAGCCTGCTCGTTTGATGAGTCTGATTCACTAGAGTCTGAACCAGATACTGTTACAGAAGAATCCGAGGTCTTGTTTACCTCGACGTGATTGTTGTCTTTAGTGGCATCAGCCGTAGAACCTGGAGCACCAGAGTTTTCATTTGATTTTGATTCAGAGGCGATCGCCGGTCCACGTGACACGGATTGAGCAGCACCGAGACGCTGACGCTTCAGCCAGTCTTTGCGGTACATCAGCTCAAGTTCATTGCCAGACTTTCGAAACACCTTCGCTTGCCCAGAGACAAGCCCTTGGAAAAATCGATAAAAGGCCAGACTAATAATCGCAATAATCAGCCCCGTTGCTGTACTCAGTAGGGCTTCAGAAATTCCGAGAGTGACCCCACCCGTATCGCTCTGATTGAGATCGCCCAAACGAATGGAGCCGAGTGAGCCGATTAGGCCCAGTACGGTTCCTAACAGTCCTAGCAGAGGAGAAATCGCAATCACCGTTTCTAGATTCTTCTCGCCCCTCCGCATCGCCGCCAACTCTTCATCTCCCGTTGCCTGAAGAGCGAGTTGGAAAATTTCGGGGTCAGGGTCTTCTAGTTCGAGAGCCGAGTATAAGAAACGACCAATGGGTTGATCATAGGACCGACGAGCGATATCCCTTGCAGCCCCCCATTCACGACGAGCCGACTCTAAGACCCGACCAACAATTTCACGTTCGCGAGTCAAAATTTTTGACCAAAACCAAATGCGCTCGATGATGGTGCTGAGTGCCATGACTGACAAGATTAATAATGGCACCATGGCAATTCCGCCTCTGGTGAATAGCTCAAAGATATTCACTGCGTCGTCTCTCCTCCCAACCTATTCATTCGTTTAATTAACGCTGTTCCAAGCTCTAGCCTTCCATCAGTCAAATTATTGCACTTGGCTTCTTATGATACTGACATTACGGTAAAGCAATCCAATTTTAGTTCTATCGTGACTGAGATGAACGTGGCACTCAATTTTTGCCCATAGTCAGCCTTGCCATAAGGTATGACAAAAGGCTGGTTTCTGCCAATTTTGGGGCGATTTCGCTAATGCTGCGATTTCACGAACTTTCTAGAAAGCCGATTCCTCCATGGTTTATTGGGACTCATTAGGACTCGTTGGGAAATGACCTTAAGTCAGCTTGTTCTCCTTTTCCAATGGGCGATCGCCATTGTCCGAATAATCCATTCATCATCATCCACCCATTTTGCACAATAACTTTGCACCATACACAGGGCGTTTAGACGTCTGAAGTACATTCAGACCTTCGCGATACACTAAATTAGGCGTGCAATGTGATGTCTTTTTAACAATAGATCGTGTAGATCCATGCTCATGTGGATGGCGATCGCACGGGAATGGAGCTTTTCAATATGAAACTATTTGGCTGGTACCGCATGCTAATGCGCAACCCACAATCTCGTTGGCTTGTGATTGTCGGAAGCCTACTATATTTGATTAGCCCGATTGATCTCTCTCCCGATGTGTTTCCGTTTCTGGGTCAAATTGATGACGTTGTTTTAGCTAGCCTGTTATTCTCTGAACTCTTTCAATGGTTGCTCGGAGGCAATCAGCTAGAGCCTACAGTGAACGATAAGGCCCAGCCAGGACGTGCGGACGACATGAATGATCCAACCGTCCAAACCGTGGATGTAGAAGCGGTCTCGATTGACGAAGAACCGACACGTAAACGCAAAAAGTAGACGGGAGGACGTCTAAGCGTCCTCCCGTCTGAAGTGAAAGTTGTTTTCAGGAAAGCAGTTGTTTTCAGGAAAGCAAAAGATGGAAAAACTCGATGCTTGGCTAAATTATCGATTCAGCATCCAATTTTAGGATAGTAATGCAGCCCAGAGCATAGTGTCGGAACACTACAAATCGAACATCACCAGGCGAAGCGACGTTCGGTGCTTAGCTCTCTAGGACTTTTTCTTTGAAGAGCTTACCCGCACTGAAAGCAGGAACAGTCGTTGCAGGGATTGTCAACGCTTCACCTGTTTTCGGGTTACGACCTTCTCTGGCTTTTCGGTCACGAGGTTCAAATGTTCCAAATCCGACCAGCGTAACTTTTTGACCATCACTGACGGCCTCGATGATGCTGTCTAGCGCGGCGGAGAGAATAGCATCGGCCTGTTTTTTAGTAACACCCGATTTCTCTGCGATTTTATCCACCAATTCTCCTTTATTCATTGGTTTTAAGCTCCTAGCAATAGTTTGGCTAACACGATATTTGCTGTGATTGTACATCAGGCTTCGCGAGAACACCCCCCAATCTCGCAAATTACATACAATTCAGCCGTCCTGGACGATCAAAAGTGGCAATTCTTTGCGCACATCAAAATACTCTCAAATGCTTTTGAAACAAAGGATTGAGGCATTTTAAGTCGACTCTTTTTCGAGACGAAAAAAGAGAAACTCTTTTGTGGGCCGAAAGTTACGAAATGCTTACGATAGAGCGATATGTGTCGTTTGAGTCCAATGGTGAGAGCTAGCTCAACTTGGCATCCTTCTCAAATCCATACTGAAGAACTAGGGAGTTTGGGCATGCGTAACCTGTCCGCACGCCCGATAGTCTTACTGGACCACTACTGTCTACTTTTCAGTTAGTGACCATACGCCATCCCAGTCTTCTTCTGGTGGATGATCAAGCCAGTAGCGGCATCGATGGAGTTGTACTTTTGTGGCTTTGTCGTTGCTATCAACGTGCTTTAGAAGATCCTCAAATTCACTAATCGCACGCTTGAACTGCCGCGAGAGATAATAGTCTCGTCCTTGATGGTAATGATCGATTTTGAGCTTTTGCCGATCAGATAGTTCTTCGTCTCTGAGGGCGACGAGCTCATAGATTCCGACGGGTTTATTTTTTCCCTTCACTCGAATCCGATCAAGCTCTCTGACCCAGACCTGATCCTTACATGGAGCGTAGGTGTTCTCGCTAATGACGATGTCGCAACCGTATTGCTTTGTGGCACCTTCGAGTCGTGAACTTAGGTTCACCCCATCTCCAATGGCTGTAAATTCCATTCGTCGACTGGAGCCAATGTTGCCACTAATCACGTGACCAGAGTTGAGTCCGATGCCAATCGCAATGGGCTTAAGATTACGATTCTGGCGATCGCGATTGAAGTCTTTGAGCCGATGCCGCATCTCAATGCTCGTCTGCACTGCTCGATATTCATGATCATCTAGCTTTAAGGGCGAACCGAAAACGGCCATAATGGCGTCTCCGATGTATTTGTCTAACGTGCCTTTGTTTTCGAGCACTGCATCCACCATCAGCTCAAAATATTCGTTGAGCATGATGACGAGTTCTTCAGCATCCATGCTCTCGGCAATGGAGGTAAAGCTACGAATGTCAGAGAACAGGACAGAAACTTCTTTGCGATCGCCACCGAGGCGCACTTCTCCAGAGGATAGGGCCTGTTCAGCGACTTCCTGGCTCATGTATCGATACATGGTGCTCTTCAGCCGTTTCTCATCGCTGATATCGTCCATGACAACGAGTGCGCCATAGACGTGGCTCTCATCATCTACATCTGTAATAGAGTTGATCGACAAGTTAACGCTGTGCTGTTCACCCTCATTCTCAATGCCGGGCTTTGACACTAACGTCTGTTCTGGGTAGTACTGTTCATGATCTTGCTTTTCCGTTGGGTTCAAGGCACCCTCAATGCATTCGGTAAAGCTTCTCTCTTCGATGTTGATGAGGTCTTGAACCAACTGGCCCTCAATGGGGGTATCCGTTGGCAAATCAAGGAGCTTAATCGCGCTATCATTCGCTGCGATGACTTTGCCATCCCGATCCGTTGAGAGAACTGAATTTGACAGCGATCGCAAAATATCTCGCTGGAGTTGCTCTTGCTGCTTCACCGTTTGGAAAAGCTTGGCATTTTGAAGCGCAACACCTGCCTGAATGTTAAACGACTTCATGAACTCCATATCATTGCGATTGAAGCTCGCCTTCCAACAGTCGGGCGCACTCGGCCAGTCGGCTGGATTGTAATCTGGATATTCTCCCTGGCGCTTCTTGTTAATCAGCTGTGTGACCCCGATAAGTTCATTCTTCGCGTTGAACACAGGCATACAGAGCATACTGCACGTTCGATATCCAGACTTCTCATCAGTCTTCTTGGCAGTCTCTGCATTTTCATGGTCATACAAATCGAAGGGAATAATGACGGGTTCCCCAGTGGATGCTACCTGTCCTGCAAACCCAGCATCACTGGGAATTCGAACTTCTTCCACAACACCGTGAATGGGAATCTTCGTCCACAGTTCCTCTTGATCTTCACTGAGCAACCAGAGAGTGCTTCGGTCAGCTTGCATCAACTCCTTTGCTTCATCCATCACGCGCTTGAGGGTTTCTTCCAAGTCAAGGCTGCTTTGACTAAGTGCCTTTGTTGCTTTCATCAAGGCTGATGCAGCGCGCTGTCGCTGAGTCGCTTTATAAAAGGAGCGTGAGGATTCTAGAATCAGTCGAATCGAGGGAGCAAACTCATCGAAAACCGCATGATCCTTTTCGGTAAACCCAGCCAGATCAATTTTTTCATCCAGTGGCGCGTGGGGATCAAACTCATGCTTGAGCTTATTGATGAGTTGAACAACGGCCACCAGCTGATTGTTTGTATCCAGAAGTGGCAACACCAACATCGTGTAGGTACGATAGCCAGTTTCCTGATCTTTGATTTTGGCGAACTCTGCCCGCGGGTCATCATAGAAGTCGAATGGAATGTTGATGACTTTTTTGAAGGTTGCAGACTCACCTGCTATTCCCATTGATGTAGGAAATCGAAGTTCTAAATTGCCGCCTTTTTCATCTTTTGCAACGATCGACCACAGTTCGTTTTTGTCTTCGTCAAGCAGATAAATCGTCGTACGGTCCGCATTCAACAATTCACCGGTTTTCAATGTGATGGACGTGAGCATTTCGTGCAAAATCGCATCAAATCCTTGGCTATCGAGCAGCGAATCCAGCATCGATAAGGTTTGATTGACGACCTCAAGCTTTTGTTCGACGTCGGTGACAACCTGTTTAAATGTGTCTTGCTTAAGCGGCGCAAGGAAGGCCGAAAAGCTTCCTCGCGTGGTTGTTAACGTACTTCCAGCTCGACTAATCGCGTAACTAGGCACTGTCGCTTCGGCCTGAGAGTCTGTCACGGGATCGGAGGATTGAACAAACGCAGTCGCAGGTGTTGTGGTGACTGTTGTATCAGCAGGAATCGCTTGAACATCAACGACCGTTGCACTTACGGCGATCGCCTCATCAGACGGTGGCTGAGAGGAGTCAGAATTTGGCAAATGCGAAGAAGGAGCTGACATAGGGTCCTGTTATAGGTGCTGCAATGAATGTTGCCTGAAACTGGTGTACGTGTCGCAATGCCTCGTTAAGGTCACTGAGATGCCCATATACTACTTTACAAAAGCAAGCCAAGACTGCACGTATCTTATCGGTCAAATCTTAAAGTCACGAATAGGGTTTCTCAACAACACATTAAGGTGAGGCCGACACATCGTAAACGCCCCTGTTCCGAACATTAATCGCTGTGTGGGCGATCGGTCGTGAGATTTTCCTACAAGGAATAGTTTCTCATTTTGCACGTGCAGCTTTTGATGCGTCATATGACATAAGAATACCCACATCAATTCTGAAATAGAGGCGTTCGTCGACACAGCAATGACTTGTAACTGGTAACAGCTGAACAGCTCAGCCGCATAGGATAAAGCATCAACCCTCTATCCTCATGCAAAATCGCGAAACCTCAAACGTGAAACCTTAGAATGGATATCTTGGGCATAACTCTGTGTGTATCGATTCGGCATGACGGGATGGGGTTCCTGCCCCTACATCAAACCTTGCATTTCCAGTCTTTCATTTCCAGTCTTTCATTTCCCAGCAAAGGCTCCTTGCGTCCTCTCATATCCATCCTTCGAATTGGCGCATAATTACTACTATTTATCGATCAGTTGTCGATTTAATCTTTTCAACGACCGTGACACTTCCTCTTGCATCTGAACGATTACTCTTTTCACCTGCGTTACCTCGTGACGACGCAGTTCCAGTCATCTTTGCATTTCCCAACACGTATACCGTTGGCATTACCAGTTTGGGGTATCAAGTCGTCTGGGCAACGTTGGCATTGCGCCCTGATTTGGCGGTCAGTCGCC
>JBCBLF010000329.1:0-4292 GCA_038520475.1 Cyanobacteria bacterium J06627_8 | reverse complement strand
CCAGCCTGAGGCTAAGCCGTGGCCATTAAGATTTGCCATCCAGGCTCAAAGATCTGAAATTGAGATAGCCACCCTGCAGTCGACTGCTGCGGTTGTCCAGTGTCTCCCCACCCATATAGTGGCTCAGTTGTGTAATGCCACGCTGCGGTTGTTTCGCCCTGAGGACTCAGCAGTTTCCCTTGATGTACGGTTGCGGTTGCCTGATATCCTTCTGGAATGTGATGCTCAAAGATTTTTGGAGCGAGAAATTGAGGCTTTAAAGGCTCGATAGTCTCAATATCGCTTGTCTCGCCAGATTCATACTTAAGATTTTGACGCCAATGGCCAAGCCCTAAGCGATGAGGCCACGCCCAAAATTGATTGACATCTGGAAATGTTCGACAAAAATAGGTGTCGTCAGGCCCAAGAATCTGTGCTCCCCCGCCACTATGAGGCATTCCCCCTATCGGGTTTTCTATGGAATACATGAACGCAAAAGTTTGCTGATCAGTGGGCAGAGTAACGCGGAAGTACCAACCCTCGAAAAAGCGATCGCCCAACCCTGTCCAGTGATAACCACTATGGGGGGTCTGCCAGAGCGGAGACGAAGAGGATGCTTGAGTCATAGCAAGAGGAAAACATAGACGGCTTAAGAACGTCTAACCAGCAGCAAAATCGTCAGACATTCTCATGAGCCGTTAAACATGAGCGATTAGATTAATAATCCGATTCCGTAGACAACAATAATCCTAATAGAGAACTTGTATCTTGGAGATCACCAATGAGCTTTTTAACGGGTAGCGGCCATGCTTTGACAAGGGTCGGCGTCGCACTAATGTGATCGGCTTCTGCGAGTTCAGGATTCTTGTAAACGTCGATAACTTTTAGTGTGTATGGCTGGTTGAGAGATGTTTCGAGAAACTGATGAAGCCGCTGAAGAGTGCGCTCATTGCCTGCACTATTTCCTGAAAGAAACAACCTCAGCACATATCCTTGACCTTCAGGGAGAAGCTTAGTCTGTGACAGCATCAGTTCATCGATTAGATTTCGTGAGGACTGGGTTGAGCTAGATGCTTCCAACGGCAAAATCAACTCGTGCGTTTCCCAGAGTTGGGGAAACTGTTGGTGAAAATGTTCTAGAAAAATAGGATTGCAAGTCTCAGTCGGCAATGATGACGGCGTCCATTCTGTAGCTGAATCGACACTGAAGATGGCATTCAACAGTGCTTGATGTTGCAGCACAAGTGGACTGGCCTCAGCAGAAACATAAATCTGCTGAGTTTCAGAATCAATCCACTGGTCCAATGTTGCGGTGTAACAAGGTGCTAGAAAATGAGGGGGTTCTGCTAGCCCCAAAGCCTCTTGCAACTCCGAACATAAGTGTAGGTGCCATCGCTCCCTCTTCTCTGGGTCGATACAATACACCAGGTCACCTCCTGGCGTAAATAAGGCAATCCCCTTGAATGACGCTGGCAACGCATCAACGTTTCGTTTCACAAACTCTCTACACTCGACCTCTCAACGCTTGAGCCATTTCGTTTGGCTTGGGTGACATCTCCAACGCTGTTTCTTCTGTGATTCGTCCAGCTTCGTAGAGCTTGTAAAGGGACTGGTTCATCGTACACATGCCATCAAACGTACACTTCGGAATGAGTTCTTGGACAGCATCCAAGTCTCCTCGCGTGATGTAGTCTCTAATGGCATCAGTGTTGATCATAATGTCGTGAAATGCTGCACGCTTACCATCTGTGGTCCGGCAAAGTCCTTGAGCAATGACGGCCACAAGCGATTCGGCCAAAGAGACGCGCATCGGAACCTGTTGTTCGGGCTCGTATAGATTGAGTACACGCTCGATGGTTTTTACCGCACTGTTTGTGTGAAGGGTTCCCATGACGAGGTGCCCAGTTTGCGCGGCTTTCAACGCGGTATTGACCGTTTCTTTATCACGCATCTCACCCACAAGAATCAAATCCGGGTCTTCTCGCAACGATGCCTTCAATGCATCATCAAACCTTAGAGTGTGTTGTCCAACCTCACGCTGCTTAATCAACGACCGGCGGCTTTGGTGAACAAATTCAATCGGGTCTTCAATGGTCACGATGTGCTTCGCCATTTCCCGATTGATGTAGTCAATCATGGCAGCCATCGTTGTGGATTTACCTGAACCGGTTGGACCGGTGATTAGAATGAGACCTTTTTGGTAATGACAAATGTCCTTGAAGACCGTTGGCAGGTTTAACTGTTCTATCGTCAGAATTTTCTTAGGAATTAATCGCATGACCATTGCAGGACCAAGCAAAGAGTCAAACAGATTAATCCTTACACGAGCAAACTCATAATCAGCTGCGCCGTCAAAATCTAATGTTTCTTTGAACCCTTGGATATGCTTATCGGGGAGAACTTCTTCTAGCCAGCTGAAGAAGGTGTTTTCATCAGTAGTGGGGTATTCAGTAATGACAATTTCACCGCGATCGCGAAATCGTGGAGATTCACCAACACCCACGTGAACATCGGAAAATCCTTTGTCAAACGCTTCTTTAACAATTTGGGCGAGGGATGGAGATCCTGGAGTTCTCTTAAATCGCGCTGGAGACCGAGCCGCACGAGATGCTTTCCCAGCCTCGGGAGGACGAGCGATCGGCGGAGGCTTCACCTGAGAGGGCGTTCCCATTTTTTGAGGATGGGTTGCACCTGATTTCAGCACCGTCTCTTGTGGAATCGGACGGGTTTGCGTTGTGTTTTGTAGATTGCCTGATGAGTTAGTGTTAGTAGAACCCATCCGTCCTGGCGGTGGTGGCGGTGGCATTTTGGGTGACGGTGGTGGCGGAACGGGGCGATGTGCGTCTGTCATATAGGATTCAACTAGTGCAGCAACGATGAAAACTGATACTGGGAACAGGTCGTGAAGAATGAACGGTGGCGGCGCTTTAGCAAGATGTTGTCATCACTTTAATACATCCTTTTCAAATTCAAAGAACACACTTGATGCATATGTCAAGCAACAACCCGTCAATAAAGCGATCCATGAGATAAAGATTTGTTGCATTCTCGATCGTCGAGCATGATGCTCATTGAGATATGCCCGTCCGAGATGTACCGAGAGTGCCCGTAAATGACATAGCCATTATCATGGATACAACATATTTCCGCTCGCGAGAGCGACAATCCTAGGTCTTCTGGTAGAATCTGCTTGGACCGGCAACCGTTCAAGATTCACATATATCCTAGTACTTCCAATATTCATATGCTGGCTTACGAAACTTCCAGGCCGTCTTCAAACATTACATTGGGGCGAGTTTTAATTGTTGAAGATGAAGAGATTATTCGTGACACCGTTGCTCTCGCGCTAGCAGATGAAGGGTATGAGGTATTAACAGTAGAAGACGGTAGAAGTGCGCTTGATTTAGTCTGCCGTTCATCCAATGTGTCGTCGACTGCTCCGGCGTTTGATCTTGTCATTCTTGATTTAATGTTGCCCCATGTGAATGGCCTTGACCTGTGCCGATTGATTCGCCATGAGGGAAACATGGTCCCCGTTTTGATTCTCAGTGCAAAAGGAAGTGAAACGGATCGGGTCGTCGGTTTGGAAGTTGGGGCAGATGACTATTTGACAAAGCCATTTGGGATGCGAGAGCTCATTGCTCGGTGCCGAGCACTTTTGCGTCGGTCTCAGAGCGTCCAAGCGCAATCGCAGGACTTAACACTTGCCTTTCAAGATATTTTGCTTTACCCGCAGGAGTGTCGAGTTCTTGTTCGAGGTAACGAGATTAACCTCTCTCCAAAAGAATTTCGCATGCTTGAACTATTTATGAGTCATCCTCGACGAGTTTGGGCTCGAGAGCAGCTCATTGAGCGTGTTTGGGGACCAGACTTCATGGGTGATAGTAAGACCGTCGACGTTCATATTCGCTGGCTGCGTGAGAAGTTGGAGGTCGATCCCAGTCATCCAGAGTATCTGATTACTGTTCGTGGGTTTGGCTATCGCTTTGGGTGAAAGCATTCTCTGTTTGGATGACTGACTTGGCATGCTCATCCATGCTTGACTGGAGTGGGTCGCTTTTGCAGTTAGTGTTATGCTTTATAGGCTGAGTTCTGTTCAACAAACGAGAAGTTTTGAACAGTGACTCGATGGGTTTAGCCAGTTTTATGGTGCTGTAAACGCTACGTTTAGAGTCACTTTTGGTTGAACGTCCTATTAATGGCAAGGCGAATGCATGGCTGCATCAGACCTTGGTAGCCTGTTCCGTAAGTCCTGTGGTGTGTTGAAAACGTCAAATCACTTAGAAGACTGCCAGACGTGGAGCGAATGGTGA
>JBCBLF010000328.1:0-4297 GCA_038520475.1 Cyanobacteria bacterium J06627_8 | reverse complement strand
GGACCAGTCTTGGGGACTCCAACTGTCAATTGAACGGACTGGTCCTGTGCAACCATTCAGCTGCACCCAGTTCTAAAGAACGATAGGGTTCGAAGCCAACTTGTTCAGTCGATTGAGCGCAAAGCCAGCTTTGACTTTAGCCAACACATCAGCTTACCGACGCTGACGCCAATTCTGGTTAACAGTATTGAAGCCGGATTGTTGCTTCCACTCTGGGATGAACCCCAAACCATCGATAAGCTGATTGAACGTTATCTCCGGCTCCATCCAGTTGACCTGGTGACGCTCGATCCGTTGAAACACGAGCAAGCATTTGGAGTCGTCAGCACACTCATTCAAAAACTTGAGCTGTATCTGTATGTTCTAGTGTCTTTCTAAATCCCTATGGAGAACTCGCGATTTTGGAACTTGAGGCGCTATCGAAATGGGAAAAAATGAAAAATAATTAGAGACAGCACCACGAGAATTCGCCAAGATGCCCTCAGCAAGACAGTTTTGCAATTTTGTACCGTCGTCGCAAAAAAATGATGCTGGGGGTGATCGCAAAAGTAAACAAAGTGGGCAAGTTAACCTCAGGAGTTAGAAATCCAGTATCTAAACACCTTCTAAGGAGAACCATTCATGAAGAGCGAACTCAAAGCAAAATTCATCCAACACTTGATCAAGAAGCGCGAAGACGAGGGATTTACTCTCATTGAGCTTCTTGTTGTTATCATCATCATCGGAATTCTTTCCGCGATCGCACTACCTTCCTTCTTGAACCAAGCAAACAAGGCTCGTGAGTCTGAGGCGAAGCAATACGTCGGTGCTGCTGTTCGTGGACAGCAAGCTTTCTTCCTAGAGAACAGCGAGTTTGCAACTGCATTCCAGCGCTTAGGTCTGGGTATCAGCACAGCAACAAAGAACTTCTCTTACACAATTCCTAACGCATCAACAACTGGAGCTGTTATCTTGGGTAACCCAACAAACACAGCTACATTGCGTGCATTTGTCGGTGGTGTAGACATCGGTCAGTCTGACACAAACGAAACAACAACTCGTGGAATTCTTTGTCAGTCTGAGCTTCCTTCGGCTGCTGCTGCTGCTGGCGTCACCCTTTCTGGTGGTGGAACCCAGCCTGCTTGCGGTACTGGTTATGAAAAGATTGAGTAATTTTTGCACAAGTTCTTATTGCTGATGTTGAGAGTCATCTGAATAGTCTTACAGATGAGTTCAACGTGCAGCACATTAAGAAAGCTACGATGCAATAACCGCGCATAAGCTGTAACTAATTCGGTCACAATTTATGCACGACTTAGCGGATAGGTTTCCACGGCCTATCCGCTATCTTTTTGGGAATGATAGCTTTAGCTATTGAGGCCAAGATACTGAATATGATTTAGTTCCTGGGTGCATAGCCAAATGGCTCGCTGTCTTGTCCTAACGGAACTGGTGACGGCTATAATCCCTGCATTGCTGACTCAATTCGAACGCATAATTTTGAGAAAGTCTCACCCCGCGCTGCGTTTTCAAAAATATATGCTCTGTACTGCCCGATTGACTTTTTCTGGATCAGTGTGCAGGTTTTTGTGAACGCCAGTCCCGAGTCATTTGGCCCGAATAATTTGATCTGAGTAATTTGGCTTGTGCAAAAAGAAACAGGATTATCGATGGATCGGTTCAACGAATTGTCCCAACTATGGGCGGCTGGAGACCATGCAGCGGTGGAGACACGCTGTCGTCAAGAATTAGAAATGAATCCCGAGATGAGGGACCTTTACTGGCACCTGGGGCTAGCATTGCTCTTCAAGGGTGAAGAAGAGGATGCTAATCTGACCTGGATGTCAGGGATGATGGATGGTTCTCCAGAACAGGTTGAACAGTGGACCGTTGACCTTAATGATCTCCTAGAAGAAGCGGCCAATCGGCAAGAATCATTGAGTCAGATTTCGATTGCATGGACGATCCGCCAGTATCAGCGAGAGATCAGTCCAAGTAATGTTCGTAATTTGCTGAAGCTAATTCAACTCTCTGTTCGGCTACAAAACTATTCAGGCAGCGAATTGGAGGAATGGGGAGTCATTGATGCACTGCGATCGCCGTCTAGCGCTGATGCCGATGGTCTGCTGGTGTTTCATACCCTGCAAGCTTTAATGAAAAACAATCCCTGCGACACCCAGGTATTGGATCTGATTGACGTTAGCCATGGCTATCTTGCGTCAGCCGTGCCGGTTGCCACACAGCTGTACGCTTTTTTGTCGGCTGCAACCGAGGTCGCTTATGCAGCTAATCGTCCTCTTTTGGGCGTTGAGTATGTGCATCGGTGCCTCAAGATAGCCCCTGGAAATGTTGAGGTCTTGGGATATTTATCAGATTTCTATCATGAAGCTGGAGCGTTCGAGCAAGCCATTGCAACGGCAAAAACTGCGCTCAACGAATCGACAACCTTACCGGATCAACTTTCGTCCAGCTTTAATTTGTTGCGATCGCTCAGCCAATCTGGTGGTCGCTGGCATAAAGCAATGGAGAGCTTTGAAGATCATCGCCGGTTGATGCAACAGTTTATTGATCAATCTCCTACTGAGCTAGAACGGGCCACTATTTCTCGGTTAGTTCAAGCTCCGTTTGCCTTGCCCTACTACAAAGATGATGCAGCCATTAATCGACAATTACAAAATGGATTTATGGCGATTTGTCAGGATAATCTTCAGAGTTGGGTTGAGGCAGTCCGCCGCCGTCATGGTCAACAGACTCAGCCTACGTTGCAAAGCACAGCTCATTTAGAGCAACTCGATCAACTGGCTCAAGCCAATTCTCAGCCTCAGCTTCTGTCCAGTTGTGTCGGCTATCAACATAACAGCGTATCGTTTCCGTCGACTTCAACGACGCGTCTCAAAATTGGATATGTGTCTTATTGCTTTCGAACCCATTCGGTTGGGTGGCTCTCCCGTTGGTTGATTCGATATCATGACCGCACTCAATTTGAGCTGTATGGCTATTTCCTCAACTATCGGTCTCATATCAACGATTCGCTTCAGACCTGGTTTAAGGAGCAATTTGAGCATTCTTACTTGTTTGGCCGTGATGGTGTTGAAGTTGCGCAGCAGATTGAAAAAGATGCCGTCGATATTTTGATCGACTTAGATAGCATCACAGCTGATTTAGCGTTTGAAGCGATCGCCTTGAATCCTGCGCCAGTTCAAGTGACTTGGTTGGGTTGGGATGCAAGCAGCATCCCAGCAGTAGACTACTTTGTTGCTGATCCCTATGTGCTTCCGTCGGAAGCAGAATCCTATTACAGCGAAACACTCTGGCGACTGCCCCAAACATTTATCGCTGTGGATGGATTTGAAGTCGGGATCCCCAACTTGCGGCGAGAACATTTGGACATTCCCGATAGTGCAGTTATTTTCTTGAGCGCTCAGTCAGGACAAAAACGGTATCCCGATACCATCCGACTGCAAATGGAAATTTTGAAGCACGTTCCAAATAGCTACTTTCTAATCAAAGGGAAATCTGATCATGACGCTACTCAACAGTTTTTTAAAGTGATTGCTGATGAGGTCGGGTTGTCTTTTGATCGACTCCGATTTTTGCCATTAGTTTTGTCGGAAGCAACCCATCGCGCTAATTTGGCGATCGCAGATGTTGTCCTCGACACCTATCCCTACAACGGGGCAACGACAACGCTGGAAACGCTATGGATGGGAATTCCTTTGGTGACTCGAGTTGGACAACAATTCTCCGCACGGAACAGCTACACGATGATGAGAAACGTAGGTGTTCAAGAAGGCATCGCGTGGACAGATGAGGAGTACGTCGAGTGGGGTATTCGCTTAGGCACTGATGCTCAACTTCGCGAAGACATTCATTGGAAACTGTTACGGTCACGGCACACCTCACCGCTCTGGAACAGTCGGCAGTTTGCCCAAGAGATGGAGACAGCCTATCGTCAGATGTGGGCAATCTGGAAAGAGACCCAATGAGGGTGAAATTCTTGGGAGCGTATCAGTTGAGGGGCGGTGTGGATGGATGACGCGTTTATTTCTAAATCCAGTGATGTGACTCAATACTGGGCTCAGCATGAGTATCGGCAAGCAGAACACTGGTATCAGCACGCCATTGAGGCGGATCCTGCTGTGCGATCGCATTACTGGTGGCTTGGGCTGGCGATGGTGCTGCAAGGAAAAGAAGAAGACGCCCAAGTGGTGTGGATGACGCCCTTCATGGAGGCAGATGAGGAACAGGCTGAAGTCTACACATTGGAATTGCTAGAGATTCTTGATCAAGAAGCCTCTCGACAAGCTGAAGATGCACC
>JBCBLF010000327.1:0-4351 GCA_038520475.1 Cyanobacteria bacterium J06627_8 | reverse complement strand
CACCAAAGGACGCCTCATCGAGCTGCTCCTGAGAGATGGCACCCTCTTCATACAGGTATTCGCGGCGAGTTTCCTGAATGCGAGACAGTTGAAGCTGGTTCTCTAAGTCTTGAACGCGCGATCGCGCCGCATCAATATCCTCCTGCCGCGGGCCGACTTCCAACTCACGCAACAGAGCTTGGGACTGATCACGCTGGGCTACCAGTTGCGATCGCTGGGCCTGTAATTGTCGAATATCCAACCGAGCCAGCACCTGACCAACCTCAACGCGATCGCCCCGATCGACGCCAACCCATACCAACTCCCCTGACTGCTCAAATCCCAGTTCACTCGTTCGTCCTGCGACCACTTCACCTGAGTAGTGTCGAGCGATGGTGAATGCGTCCGCTTGTTCGAGCTGAACGGCATCAACACTCCATATACTGGTCTGAGTGGCGACCGCCGTTGCCGATGGTGCAAGCCAGTCTCCTTGCTGACGAGTCCAAGCAATCGCGATTCCAATGACGAGATGCACCAGTCCGATTCGTCCTAGCGATTTGACCTGCATCCAATCGCGTACAGGGCGATCGCCATCCCTATGGGAAGCTCCTGAATTGACGTCAACAGTCGAATAGTGGTCAAAGGGCAATGCAAGCTGGTGAAAGTCCCCTGACGCGTTGAGCTGATTTTCTGGGCCTTTCATTGGATCGCTGAATTGGTTGGTCATGTTGGTTTTCCTGAGATAGCTGGGATAAGACGTGAGATAGCTGGGATAAGACGTCGGAGATTAACATTGCATCGTTTTCGGACAAGACTGGTATTGGACTGGATTCGAGTGTTGGGCGATGTTGACTTATTTCAGAGCCCGTTTGTGCGATCGCTTCACCATCAGGGACACCCATCGTTTCCAGGTTTCAAAATCAGCATGACTCGGCTCTGTCGTTTGCCATGATTTACGCTCAGTCACACGGTGAAACCACCCCTTCAGAACTGGAAATTTCTCAAGCGAAACCCCTAGGCGACATGACAGCGATAGCGTTGTCCCCACGACCACATCGCCAAGCGTTAATGCATCGCCTCCAAAGTAAAGAGACTGCCCTAATTGCTTTTCCAAAAATTTCAGTGCACTGTCGATATGCTGAATCGTCTTTTCAAAGCTTTCAGGATTCCACTCTTTCATCGTCAATGAACCAAATTTGGTTGTGATTTCATTGACGGTCACGAGTTGAGCCATGCGCATTGTGGCGAGAGCTTTTGGACAGTCTGGTAATAGGCTCGGCGTAGGAAATTTTTTCTCCAAGTAGTCCAAAATTGCCAACGATTCCACGATGGAGAAGCCATCATCAACCAAAACCGGTACACGATGGAATGGATTCAGTTTCAAAAACCCTGGCTTGTGCTGGTCTCCATTGAGATTCACAACAACAGGTTGGTAGGTGATGTCTTTTTCCAATAGAGCAATCCAAACTCGGCGGGCGACAGGGGAAAGCGGATGGTAGTAAAACGTCAGCACGGAGTCTCCTTTAGAATCACGGTTTGAGATAGACCGATCGGTCTTTTTGTGTTCAAAAAAATCGGGGATCTGTCTTGAGCCCCCAGTAACTATGAGTCAGTCTTCAATAAGGTTGTGATGTAGGCCTGGAGGTGGTCTTGTGCTCGATCAAGGTGGATGCGATCGCCGTAGAGCTGAGTCATCATCAGCGCTCCCTCTAATGTGGAAATTAAGATTGTTGCGATCGCTTCAGGAACAACCGTGGAGTGGATGTCACCCTCCTCGATGCCTTTGCTCACCACATGGATGATGAGGTTTTGCCACCGCGTCATGGCTTGCTGAACACGAGCCCGCAGAGCTGGATGCGCATCATCACTATCGATGGCAGTGTTCATCAATGGACATCCTCCTTCGAACGGAATCTCATCCGTCGAGGTACAAAAGGTATGAACAATCGCCATAAGTTGGGCGATTGCCCCTTTCTGTTCGCGCAATGCCCTGAAATATCGCCGGCTCACCTGCTCGACAGCATAATCAAACGCTGCAAATGCTAATTCATCTTTGCTTTTGAAGTGATTATAGATGCCTCCCTTCTTTAAGCCTGTCGCCTGCATGATGTCAGACATCGAAGCACCTGCATACCCCTGTCGATTAAACACCGATGCCGACTGTTGGATGATATGCGATCGCGTTTCTTGCGCCTTAGACATGATTAAACTCGTTCGCCTCAAAAAAGACCGAACGGTCTTTCGATAAAGCTAACAAACTTTTTGAACTTTGCCTAGACAACTTAGCAAGTTTCTCAAGTCCATTACAAAAAAATAAGGACTTTAGAGTGCATCACACCAAGCCCTCATTCTTTTGTGATCATTGCTCTGTGAGCAACACAAAACTGCTGTCAGCTTAGCTGAGTCAGCGAGTTACTTACCCATGCCCAACTGTTGAGCTTTCTGGTAGACCTTGCCCTCGGTCAGTAGAGACGGAGCAATCACTACGTCTACCTGCTGCATGTCCTTAATGTTCTTTGCACCAAGCGTTCCCATACTTGTTTGCAGCGCACCTAGGAAATTGTGGGTCCCATCGTCGAGCTGGGCTGGCCCCCGCAAGATTTGCTTCAACGTCCCTGTCGTACCAACTCGAATTCGAGTTCCCCGAGGCAATACAGGACTGGGCGTTGCCATTCCCCAATGGAATCCTCGACCGGGTGCCTCGCTTGCCCGTGCGAATGGAGATCCGATCATGACGGCATCAGCACCACAGGCAATGCACTTACAGATATCTCCTCCAGTGACCAGTCCACCATCTGCAATGACTGGAACATACTGTCCACTTTCTTGGAAAAAGTCATCCCGAGCTGCCGCGCAATCGGCTACGGCTGTCGCCTGTGGAACACCAACACCCAGAACCCCACGAGAGGTGCAGGCTGCACCAGGACCAATCCCAATCAATACAGCCGCTGCTCCAGCTTTCATTAAGCTCAGTGTCACGTCATAGGTGACACAATTACCCAAGATGACTGGAATCGGCATTGCCTTACAAAACTCAGCCAAGTCTAAGGGAGTTACAGCTTCTGGCGATAAATGGGCAGTTGATACCACGGTGGCTTGTACAAAAAATAAGTCTGCCCCAGCATCTGCAACGGCTTGACCATAGCGAAGTGCCCCTACCGGAGTCGCACTAAATGCTGCAATGCCCCCTTGAGCTTTGACTTCTTTTACTCGCTGAGTAATTAATTCTGGTTTAATCGGCTCTGCATAGAGCTCTTGCATCAGGGACACAAACTCATCCTTTCCAACCGAGGCAATGCGGTCCAGAATTGGGTTTGGGTCCTCATAGCGTGTCTGAATACCTTCTAGATTAATGACCCCGAAGGCTCCAAGCTTCGAAAGCTCGACTGCCATTCCAACATCCACAACCCCATCCATTGCACTAGCAATAATAGGAATCTCACGTGTGATGTCGCCGATTTGCCAGCTTGTATCTGCCAGCGACGGGTCCAGTGTTCGACGTCCTGGAACCAGAGCGATTTCGTCAATTCCGTATGCTCGCCTTGCCGCTTTTCCACGTCCGATTTGTGTTTCCACGCCCTTAGCCCCTAGATCAACTTAGTTTGAACTAGGGTATCAAATTTTGTTGATAGGCATCCCAGAATTTTCTGTGTAACGTTAAGCTGTCATCAATCCGATTTCATGTTAAGCATCATTGCGGTAAATCTCTGTCCCACCGCCCACAACTCATCTAGGATTGCCATAGGAGAGATGACCATCAGGATAAATCGTTCGGCATCGAAGATCTTTGTTGTCCTGCTTCTCGTTTACGTTGCAGCAAGTCTGATCCACTTTGGACATAATGCTGAGTTTCTCGCAGACTATCCAAATCTTCCAACTTCATGGACTCGCTGGGACATTTATGCAGCTTGGGCTGTGATGACAACGGTGGGTCTGAGTGGATGGGTGTTGCTGTCCCGTGGTTATCAGCTCGCCGGTCTCCTTGTATTGGTTGTCTATGCAGCAATGGGGTTGGATAGTCTTGGGCACTATGTCGTTGCGCCACTATCGAGTCACACTGTGGCCATGAACTCGACCATTCTGTTTGAGGTTATCGCTGCAACCCTCGTTCTGATATCAGCGCTATGGCAGATTGCAGAGCGAATCATATCGAAGAAAATAGCGAATATCGAAGAAAATAGCGAACTAATGCGATCGCCGCCTTCATATCTTTGGGTTTTATCGCTTCAATTCCACCTGAAAAGCTTATCTATCCAACAACATCAAGCAAGGTCTGCCTGTATCATCATTAGGCATGCTTACTTAATCTGAGCAGCCCGTTAAGATGAGTGTTATGGCATTTATTTTGGGAATAAGATACTAATGCTTGGGA
>JBCBLF010000326.1:0-4355 GCA_038520475.1 Cyanobacteria bacterium J06627_8 | reverse complement strand
GCACCCGACTCTTGGTGGAGTCATAGAGTGAAAGCGGTCCTACTTCAGCCCGGATCCGTCGTTTTAATCCATCCATCAAGCCCACGTCCAGTTCTGTTCCGACTTGGGCATACTCTGGAGCTACCTGCGCTAGGGCAATACTACGATTTAAAACCGGTGAGAACGTACCACTAGTGACATGACCCACCCGCCAGCGATCGCCCACGGGATACACACACTGCTCCCCACAAGCTACTTCATTACTGTCGAGCATCAGCCCGACGGCAACAAATGGAGGACGTTCACGAATGTTCTCCAACGCAGCCCGTCCAATGAAGTCTGGTTTCGTTTTTAGCCCCACTGTCCAGCCAATTCCGGCTTGGTAGGGCGAAATCAAATCATTAAACTCTCGACCTGATGCCAGCAGTCCAGCTTCAATGCGTGCCCGATCCAATGCTTGCATCCCCAGTGGTAAGAGGTCGTAGGCTGTTCCTGCTTGCATGAGGGCATCCCATAGGTCAGCGCCTCGATCGGGATGGACAAATAGCTCGTATCCCAGTTCGCCCGTGTAACCCGTACGCGATAGCAAGACCGGAATACCTCCTACAGTGCCAGTGACAAAGCGGAAAAATTTCAGCTCGTTGAGATCGGTAATTCCCCATTCCTCATCAATTGCCACCAGTGAACATAGCAGTTCTCGCGAGTAAGGACCTTGGAGCGCCAAATTGTGTATGCGATCGCTGCTGTGGGTAATCTCGACAGTGAAGCCTTTGTCTTGGGCCACCTTCTGGAGCCAGAGACCATCCGTATCGCAGTTGCCCACATAACGATAAGCTGATTCCCCCAGTCGAAAGACAATTCCATCATCAATGATGCCGCCGTGGGGATTGAGAAGGCAGCCGTAAGCCGACTGCCCGATGGCCAGCTTGGCTACATTACGGGAAAAGGTCCATTGCAGTAGTGTCAGTGCATCCGGGCCAACCACCTCAAACTTTCGCAGTGCGGAAAGATCCATCAGAGCCACCCGCTCCCGCAATGCCCAATATTCAGCCTGATCGCCTTGGTGAGAATAACTCATGGGTACCCAGAAGCCGTTGTATTCCGCTAGATTCTGAGTCAGCGATCGCACTCGGGGAGTGAAAGCACTCTCTTGGGTGAGGCGTAGGGGAAGGTCCTGCGCGGTCCGTTGCCCAATGGCTCTGAGGAAATTCTCGCCTGCTGCGTAAATACGAATATGAATGGGTGTGGGGTGCCAGCCATTGGCCGGATCAATGTCATCTGGGCAGGCTGAACTGGCACAGAGCAAATCCTGATGGGCCTTGAGCAACACATAGTCTCCTGGACGAGACCAAGATTCCGCTGAGGTAATTGCTCCACTGTCATCCACTGCTGTATTGAAGAAGAAATTGATAGCAGGCCATCCGAGGCGAGGCGCAATCCCATGGGGTGCTAAGACCTGATTGAAGTTATCGCTACAGCTAGGGTGATCGAAATAGCCCGCATCTTCGTAGTACTTGGTAGTGCAGGCCAGCATAAAACTATCATGGCGATTGCAAGTGTCTTGAATGACCTCCACCAACGGTTGCATCGTTTGGGAAAAATATTTGCTGTGCAATCCAGCTTGAGGCATGGCCATCCCGAGTAGGGTGCGGGTGACAGTGCTATCTAGTTCTTCCTGATAGTGATCGCCTGCAAAGGCAAGGAAGTCAGAACATTGAGAGCCTTCAATATCAATGATTTGAATATATTGCCCGGCTTGGACCCGATAGGCGATCGCGGTTGACGCATCAATCCGATACTCCGCCACCAGCGTTCCCAACGGTGCAGGCACATCGGTGAATTGAGATCGTGGGGTGGCAACAGATTGAACCTGTAAATTCTGCATACGTTAGAGCTATGTTGCTGACATCCGTGTCCTTAGAGCCCCGACTTCTTGAAGAAGCTAGAAGTCTGAGCCACACTCATCCTTGAAATCAATGCAATTGCACGATAGTGAGTTATCCCAATTCGAAGAACTGATGCAGAATTTAGTTTTATGGAATCTGCCCTAGGGGCAGATTCCATAAAACATCTAGCGCATCCATTTCAGGAAATGGTGTTGGAGAGAATATGTTGAGATTAAACAAATCATCTGGGGACTGTTGTGTACGCTATGACAATGACCCAAACGTCATCCCTCATCACCTCATACAGTCACCTTCTCCATCAATGAGGAGCGATGTCAATGAAGAGCGATCGCCCTTAGCTTATTCCAGAATTTCCACTGAATCAGCGACGTCTTGGATCATGGGTAGCAGAGGTTCAAGAGCGCTTGTTGCACCTATCGCAACTAAGCGAATGTAGCGGCCATCATCAGGAATGTGGAGGAATTGTACAGCCGTGAGATCGCCGACCACCCCTGAGATGACGTGCCCTGTTCCGCCAGCAAAAGGAGCTGATTCCTGATTTGTGATCTGTATGGACTGAAAGTCGGGTGTGTTTCGCAGGAGCTGTTCATTAATCTGTGCGGGGTCTGACGTTTCAGAACTGTTGTAGCCGCGGGTGATGAGCACAGCTGCACCTGTGCCAAAGGGGGCTGGGTCCTCCGTCATCTCTTCCAAAACAGTGATACCAGAATAGACCTGAGAAACTTGAAATGGGGCGATCGCCTCAAAGGAAAATGAAAGTTGCGCTACCCTCTCTTCCAGCGTCAGCGGGAGTAGACGGATAGATTCCATCACCATCTCGGCATCATCTTGGGTCATCTGATTAGGATCCATGATGTTGAACGTCACCAATATGGTGTTTTCCCCCTCCAATAAGGCGATGTATTTTGTGACCTCAGCCTCTGCTGTGACTTGGGTTCCCGTCAATAAAGGAACCTCGCGATCATCAACTGTTAGCCACGTCAATCGATCAATTGTGACACCTCGTGATTCCCATAAATCTGCGGCGGTTTCAGATACGGTTTCAGAGGTGAACAGCCTCAAAATAGCTGAATATGCCTCTGGTGGAAACTCAGCAATTATGATACTTGAGCCAGTTTCAACATGTTCCAATACACTATGGGGGTCGGCAACAGTGAATCCTGGTGGTGCTTCGAGGGTAACACTCGTCCCTGGAATGAAGACTGACTCTGCATTGACGGCTGTCGGAATCGTGAGGAAAGATACGAGTGCGACAGCCTGAGTTAGATGTCGCATCAATTTGAAGCCCGTTACCATGAGTTTTCTCCTAAGACGTGTACGTTCGAACATGCGATCGTGCTACTCTTACCCTGCCGTACCGAGATTATCTTCCAACGCATTTGCATGAATCACATCCATACCCAGCAATCAACTCAGTGATGCTATTCGCGTGAAGCATAACCTTTATTAAACAATAGAAGCTGAGAGGGACAAACAACCTGATGCTTATGGGTGATAAATTTCCTTTACCTCACGATTCCTTAGAGAGTAGTCGGGCGATCGTTTGCATTTCACGTGATGACCTTGAAGGATATTCCCGGAGTGATGTTTGAAGTTAAAACCTAGTCAGGCTACCAGTCGTAATCACCGGATGCAGAATAACTATATTTATTGCAGTTGAAATGCCTCAAAGTTCTAGTGCATTGCGGCTCACTGACCACAGTTTCGTTTCATCATAAGTGACTCGTTGCTTTTGCTTATGATCTCAAATCCAAACCGCTCATAAAGTCGCACCGCTGGATTCTCTGTCGAGACGCTCAATGAGATAGCCGTTTTCCCATACTCAGACGCAAACAAGTGAGTGAGCAATTGAGTGCCTATCCCTTGTCCACGGTACTCAGGTAAAACTGCAATGCTCAATTCAGGCGTGTTGTCATCTACGTAACCATACCCTTTGTTCTCTTCGATCAGTAAGCGCAACCAGATTGCACCCACAGACTGCCCTGTCATCACATCACTCGCAAGAAAACCAGAATCACCCTCACGCCCCCACCCTTGAACATAACGTGCAAGCTCAGGAGTGCGAACTATCTCACGAGGCAGTGAAGAATGTCCTTCAGGAACATACAGCGCTTGATATAACATTTCCCAGAGAAATATCTCATCTTCTAGTTTGAGGGGTCGAACATTGCATTTCATCGGCTGACGTTGCATTAAAGCTGTGCACAGCAAGCTAACGATAGATTCAGTATCAAAACTGATAGATAACATCCTAACGTTCCGTAACTATCCAGCGGATCGAACGGATGATATTCGTTTTCCTATTGCCTAAGATTTGCGACGAAATGATGAGTTCGTTTGGTGCCCAACTGATGCAACACTCCTGAGGCATCAGCTCTGACATCTAGACGGTACCTTACTAGAATCACAAACACTGCAATGGTTTTAAGCATACATTCAAAAAAGATTAATCCTGAGCTCAGATTTTTA
>JBCBLF010000325.1:0-4360 GCA_038520475.1 Cyanobacteria bacterium J06627_8 | reverse complement strand
AATATGAGCCATCGAAGGCGGTCAAATTTCTAGAATCTGACGTTCCCATTCTTCGAGGGGTCGAGGTCATTGAGCAGCCCTCTGCGTTCGGTTCACCTTCTTGATAAAGAGCTAAAAGTTCTTCAACATCAACGCCCTTAGCTGCTCCTAGCAATGTGGAGTTCATATCAGCTCTGAGACGACTGAGCATCTTGTCAGTCATGAATGTATAAAACCAATAGAAAGCTCCAGCAAACAGGAATGTCAGCAAAGCTGTGAAGCCTAAGAGAATCTTAAACCGTAGGCTTATGAATATTGATGATTGAGTCCTGGGTAGCAATAACCTGATTCTCTTAAACAAGACATTGATACACTCTCTATTCACGATTGTGAACTACGAATTATGGTGTGTAAATTACAGTAGATGTTTAGACAGTAAAAGGAACCACGCAGGTTCTGCACGTCTAGTACATGTTGGTGAGTGGTTGCGATCGCAGCTTACAACCCCCCATATAGAAGTGCAACGTCTCAATAACTTTATGCCAGCATACTAAGAATTAGTGCTCATTTTAAGTTGTATCATCCCATATCAAAACTTATATCGCTCTCTGCTGGTACTAGAAATCAGCTAGATGATAATAGACAGACTTGAATAGGTGTTTTGCTGAGCAAGACCTAGCAATGCGAGCCGGTGAGTAGAGTTTTTTAGAAGATCCCGGTATAGTTTGAGTCCAATGTTCGTGCTGGTCAGAAATCAAGATTGTTAATAGACCAGCGTATTGTTGCGCAGGGTATTGCTTTGGTCTCTTCTCACATGCAGACTGTAGCGGCGATCGCCGTTACCCCTCAAGGATTCAAAACATTTCAACGATTGCCCTCTCATCTGGGATGGACACTTTGGGTCCCTTCATCATTGCGCTCCCAGTTGGTGACAGTCCCTGACAACCTCAAGACTTATCACATTCCCTTAAAAGAACAGATGTCTGTGCTGTGGACGTCATGCGACGCTATTGTCTTGGCATTGGCAGCTGGGGCAGTGGTTCGCCTCATTGCTCCACTGCTCAGCAGTAAAGACATTGATCCTGCTGTGTTGGTGGTTGATGACCGTGGCACGTTTGTCGTGAGTTTATGCGGTGGGCACCGACAGGGAGCTGACCAACTATCGCAAGAAATTGCACGCTATTTCAACGGGCAAGCCGTTGTTACAGGGGCATCTAATGGGCTCGGTTTACCTGGAATCGATACCATTGGACGGCCGTTTGGATGGACCCGAGGTAGCGGTAATTGGACGGAAGTCAGTGGCGCGATCGCTCGACAAGAACCCGTTCAGGTCATTCAAGAATCGGGCAGCCAACTCTGGCAACATCATCTTCCCCAACAACACTCCTTTCAATTTGGATGGCCTGAGTGGACATCACAACATTCTGAATCTTCGCCTCATTCAGCACCTGCGACAGCTCGGTTATGGATTAGTCCAACGCAACGGCGGCTGTCAGAGTCTGAGGGAATGCCGAAAGCACAGTGGCATCCTCGCGTGCTTTGGGTGGGAATCGGGTGTGAGCGTGGAACCGCTCGTGAGGTGATTGAATATGGAATTCAGCAAGCGTGTCGGTTAGGACATTTCGCAGAGGGGGCGATCGCAGGACTCGCAACTATTGATCTCAAAGCCAATGAAGTAGGACTCGTCGAGCTGTCTAAAATTCGGGATTGGCCGCTACGGTGTTTTCCTGCGTCGATGCTGCGTGAGGTCACGGTCCCAACTCCATCTGATGCGGTGTATCAGGAAGTTGGTACGGCTAGCGTCGCAGAAGCAGCAGCGCTGACAGCGGCAGCACACCCAGTGTCGAACCTACAAGAATTGGAGGATATCAGCGACACTTCGGGGAATCGCGCACAGCTGCGGGTAACCAAGCAAATTAATCGACTCAATGGATATCCTGGAGCTGTGACAGTCGCGATCGCTGAATCAACACGAGAATATACCGGGCGATCGGGATCGTTATTGTTAATTGGAGCGGGCCCCGGCGCTATTCATCAAATAACCTCTGCAGCTCAGGGGGCGATCGCCCATGCTGATGTTGTGATTGGCTATAGCCTGTATATCGATCTAATCAAATCACAATTGAGACCTGGGCAGATTATAGAGCGATTTAACATCACAGAAGAAAGGCAACGAGCTGATCGAGCGATTCAACTTGCAGACTGGGGATTAACGGTAGCGGTCGTTTCATCCGGCGATTCTGGCATTTACGGCATGGCTGGATTGATCATGGAATCGCTAAAGCAGCGTCAATGGGATGGGCAAACACCAACCGTTGAAATTTTTCCTGGTGTATCTGCATTGCAAGCAGCTGCATCTCGAATCGGAACGCCATTGATGCATGATTTTTGCTCCATCAGTCTGAGTGATCTGCTGACGCCGTGGCCGGTCATTGAAAAACGATTGGAGGCAGCAGCTCAGGCCGACTTCGTCACTGCTCTTTACAACCCAAAATCCAAAAAACGAACTGAAAATATTGCGATCGCCCAATCTATTTTCTTAACGTACAAATCACCTCAGACCCCAGTTGCTATCGTTCGCTCAGCCTATCGAACCGATGAGCAAGTGATATTATCGACGCTCAAAACGTTTCTGGAAAACCCGATTGATATGTTGACTATTGTCTTGATCGGCAACAACAGCACCTATCAATATCAAAAGTGGCTCATTACTCCACGAGGGTACACAAACGACAAGGTATAAATTCTGCACAGCGCTAAAGACAATGGACAGGTAGTAGCGCCCCGCTTGGAATACTAACCCGTCCATTGTCTTTAAAAGCATCGAAGATACCCAAACCAAAAAAGCGAGAGCCGTAACGGCTCTCGCTCTGTTGTCAAACTAGCTTGCCCAAGCTAACAGAGATGTTAGTCAAGATCAGGCATTGCCAATACTGGCTCAGTCTCACGATTGATTCCCTTCTCAAAGCCAGCTACAGCTGCACGAGCACGTCCTGCATGCCAGAGGTGACCAATCAAGAAGAAGAATCCAAGGATAAAGTGAGATGCTGCCAACCATTGACGAAGATTCACGTAGTTAACAGAGTTAGGCTCAGTGATGATTCCACCAACAGAGTTGATAGACGCCAATGGCGCGTGAGTCATGTACTCAGCCGCACGACGGATCTGCCAAGGCTGAATATCATTGTTGATCTTGTCTAGGTCAAGACCGTTAGGGCCACGGAGAGGCTCGAGCCAAGGTCCGCGGAAGTCCCAGAAGCGCATCGTCTCACCACCGAAGATGATCTCACCAGTAGGAGAACGCATCAAGTATTTACCCAATCCAGTAGGTCCTTGAGAAGAACCTACGTTAGCACCCAATCGTTGGTCACGGACCAAGAAAGTGAATGCTTGAGCCTGAGAAGCCTCTGAACTTGTAGGACCGTAAAACTCACTTGGATACGCAGTGTTGTTAAACCAAACGTAACAAGAAGCAATCAATCCCATGAGAGACAAAGCACCCAAGCTGTAGGAAAGATAAGCTTCTCCAGACCAGACAAATGCACGGCGAGCCCATGCAAATGGCTTAGTCAAAATGTGCCAAACTCCACCAGCAATACAAATGAGTCCAACCCAAATGTGACCACCGATGATATCTTCCATGTTGTCAACACCGATAATCCAACCCTCGCCACCGAAAGGAGAACGAGTCACATATCCGAAGATAACGGCTGGATTCAGAGTTGGGTTTGTGATAACACGAACATCACCACCACCGGGTGCCCATGTGTCATACACACCACCGAAGAACATAGACTTCAGAACAAGTAAGAACGCACCACAACCCAAAAGGATGAGGTGAATTCCGATGATAGTTGTCATCTTGTTCTTGTCCTTCCAGTCATAACCAAAGAAGGAAGAATACTCTTCAAGAGTCTCAGGTCCACGAACAGCATGGTAAATACCACCAAGACCGAGAACAGCAGAAGAAATCAAGTGAAGAACACCAACAACGAAGTAGGGGAACGTGTTGATAACTTCACCACCAGGACCAACACCCCATCCAAGAGTTGCGAGGTGAGGCATTAGGATAAGACCCTGCTCGTACATTGGAACTTCAGGAGTGAAGTGCGCAACTTCGAACAATGTCATTGCGCCAGCCCAGAAAACAATGAGACCAGCATGAGCAACGTGAGCACCAAGGAGCTTACCAGATAGGTTGATCAGACGAGCATTGCCAGACCACCATGCAAATCCGGTAGACGCTTGGTCACGTCCACCCATCATCATGGAATTATTAGAGAGCGTTACCACGTGGAAGAACCTCCTCAGGGAATACAAACTGCTCATGAGGCTGGTCTTGCACAGCCATCCAGGCACGAATACCTTCGTTCAACAAGAT
>JBCBLF010000324.1:0-4371 GCA_038520475.1 Cyanobacteria bacterium J06627_8 | reverse complement strand
CGGGAGCAAATTTAGAGGGTGCAGATCTGCGTTTTGCCGCCCTTAATGGTGCCGACATGTCGAGCATTAATCTCCAAGAGGCAAGCCTTACTGATGTGTATCTACAGGGAGCCAACTTAAAACGTGCCAACCTATCCAGTAGCATCCTGAGTCGAGTGTATTTTCAAGAAACCATCATGCCCGATGGGTCTGTTCGAAATTGAGCTTATCGATTCGAACTGATGCATCAGCTTGAGTCTCCTTTACGCATGACTTTTCTTGCAACGGATGAACTCAATATTTTTGCGGAATCCGCCTGGTGAGCGGACTGCAAAAAATTATCGCGTCACCAGTTCCGTTAGGACAAGACGGCACAATGTTGCAAACCATGGTGTTTCATTACGAAATCTGTTGCTATCGATCGCCTTTCATTACTCTATGAAAAAGTAAGAACAAGAATTGCTTCATTGCAATGAGTACTTCAGTCCGGTGGTTAAGCCGGACTTTTTTGTATCTTCTCGAAAATTTCCAACCTTAATCCCAATGGATCAACGAGCAACAGAATAGGCGATCGCTCTTCTATCTCTAGCTTTTAAGGTAATCGCCTATCAATTCATTCATCATTACTGGCTCAATAGGGTGATTTGCTCGGCAAAGTAATCAATACGGAAATCAAGCTGTTGAGCGAGCGCTAAAGCCTGCCGATAAGCAACCAGCGCTTGATTCGTTGATCCTCGTTGCTGATGAATTTGAGCAATTCGGTCATAGGCATCCATGCGCCCGTAATAATCGTAAGATTGCTGGGCCACATCAAGCACGAGCTGATACACCACAAGCGCATCATCAGGACGCTCTTCATCTAGATACAGGCTCGCAAGATTCTCCAACGCTTCCCGTGCATAGCCGTAGTACTGAACCGTTCGGGCAAGCGCATAGGTCTCCTGATAGGTAGGAGCCGCTAAGTCAGGGCGACCAATCTCGCGATAATCATCGGCAATAGCAAGCTTCAGCGGAGGAATTTCCGTTAACTCCTGACGGCCTTCAAAAATCGAGATAAGTTCTTCACGGATGGCGATCGCCTCAGTCGGCTCGTTGCCCTCGTCATAGATAAAGGCAAGCTGACGAAGCGCATCGACTTCGCCCACCTTGTCTCCCTTTGCACGAACAAAGGCCAACAGCTCTTGATAGGCTACTGCTGCTCTAGGGTAGTCGAACCATGCCAGATGTAAATCACCCAACGCTCGCAACGCTTGCTCTTCAGTAACTTGGTCTCCGTCGAGTCGAGCTTGTACCAAAATTTGGTCATAGAGTGCGACTGCATAATTGCGCGCACGAACATTTTGATAGGCTTCGGCGATCGCCAACAGTAAGTCATAATCGACTGGAACCTCGGCCTGCACCTGCTGCTCAATTTCCAGCAATCGTTCAGTAATCAAACGAACTTCGGTGGTCTGACTTTCGTTCCAGGCCACTGAACCCACGCGACTCAACGCAGCAACCTCTTCTCTAAGGCCAAGAGCTCTCCGCAACCTCAACTCACGAAACCAAATATCAAACGCCCCGATGATGTTCCCTTGAGTCAGTTGAGTATTGCCTTCGAGCGACAATTCATTCAGCGCTGATCTGAGAACCGCACGCTCTTGGTCACTGAGCGGACGATCGACAACATCCTGAGGCAGCAGTGGATCAGTTTCATCAAAAATGAGGGGATTAGCAGGAAAATCACTGTCTTGAGCCTGCGCTAGCTCTACTCCAACTCCAGTGGGTAGGGCAATCGTCAACGCGGCGATCGCACCTATACTCCAACGTGTTCGACGCTTCATCATGCCCAGTACTTAACTCCCGTGTCCATTCATTTCAATCGATTCGCCGCTGCCAATGCATCCCTGCTGAACGATTGTACTGAGAATCCTCGATTCTCAATTGCCCCATTCAACCCATTTTGACAACTGGCCCATCAAGAACCACATCTACCTCAACAGCTTGCATTCTATCGTTCTACCGTCTGATTCATCAGAAGCGATCGTCTAACAAATTCTGTCCTTTAAAGACGCTTCAAAACAATTTTCGCGACATCTCCACGTCTCCAGGATCGCATCGAAAATAAATGCACTGCTAATTAAAGTTGACGGAGTTGAATGATTTTTCGCAAGTACAGCTCACGAAAAACTGTTCTCAGAGCTCAGGACCTTGCATGAAATGCGTAGGCCCTGCACCAATTTCTAAATCTTGTATCAGTCTCTTGGTAGTGGACGACAGATAATGGTTCGCTATTGATGTGACGGATAATCGATCCTCTAATCATTGACAGTCTTTCAGGAGAATTGCCATGTCCCTTGCCCGTTGGCTAAAGCGATTGACCCCCCTCTTGCTCTGCGTGGTGTTATTGTTGTCAGCCTGCTCATCTCCTCCATCAAAATATGATCAAGTCCAGCAAGATACGACTGGCTTCCGCTCAGAAAAGGCTGTGGATCGACAAGCAGAAAAAGGCAGCACCTTCAACGCGTTTTTCCCCGGGTCTCAAGGCAGCTACGAGGTTGTTCCTGCTCAAGAGAAAAAAGGCTTTGCTGAATATAAGCTGAAGCAAGATGGTGAAACCCTTGCAATGTTAACCATCAACGATACAATCAGCCTTCCAGCCGCAGCTGTAAAGTACCAAAACGCGACAGAAACGATCGCTGGATATCCTGCTGTTAATCAGGGAGCCACTGCAACTGGAATTCTGGTCAATGATCGATATCAAGTCAAGGTACTCTCTCGCAGCGATTCATTCGAGCAAGCCGATCGAGAAGCCTGGATTCAGAAATTTGATTTACTTGGGCTTGCTGAACTCGATGGATTGCCAACCAGTAAACTCCCTGCAAGGCTGTCTGCCCAAGATGCAGCAACACCGGCACGTGTAGATACAAATGCTGAGCCTGTTGAGCCTGCAACCAACGATGACCTAATGCTTCAGCCAGCAGCCTAACGTAGTAGCACACTCTGAGCTCCTCCAACACAATAAGAACTCGCTTTGGGTCAACTGACACGATTTGTCGTTAGCAAGACATCGTCCATCAACTCATACAGAAGTGTTTTTGTCTTCGACTTCCGTTCAGCAGCATCTAGAAGCATCGACCTGGGCAGAAGAACCAATCAACACGTGTAGATAAACGACATCCACAGAATAAGAACTATTAAACGATTATCGGGATTTGCAAGGAGAATACAGTGAGCAAGAAAATTTTTGAAGTCGTCGACAAGCTACCAAAAGGCGGCTTAACGGTTATGGCACTGAAATCTCTCGATACATTTGTGCCAGGTCAGTGGGACAACCTCGTCGGATTTGACAACACCATCCGAACCGTCACTCGGGAAACGGATGAAGCGATGGTTAATGCCATTGGTGAGCGGGCAGTTTCGCTATTTAATGACAAATCTCAGGGCTATCAACGGGCTCTTTGGCTTTACGAGAGCGTCGATTCAGCCTCAGGGCTATTGGGCGCAGCCGCAATGGCAAATCGCATCGGGCAGGACACCTTTCTCGGTTTCTTAAAAAACATCACCCCAAAACCTGAAAAGGCCCAGACCATCGATCTCAGCGTCAAGCTTGTGACAGAAGTTGTTGCCTTTTGCCACATCAACGGCATTCCTGGAGACAGTCTGGGCGATTTCCTCAAAGCCTTAGGCGACTACGGCAGCGAATCTCTGATGCGCATGGCAGCGCTAGTTGCATTTGATGGTGTTATCCCGCTTGGAGCGTCTTTTAGCTCTAAGGTCTTGTCCGCCATCAAAGATATGGGGCCGTCTGATATCGAAAAGAACCAAACCTTCAAAGGCGTACAGAAGGAAATTCCAGGCAAAGACTCTAAGGGCAAACTATCGTTTATCACTGAAAGCTTTGAAGCAACCCAAGGCTGGATGGATAAATTTGTCGAAGAAAAGGGAATTACCCAAGAGAAAGTCGTTCAAAACCTGAACCATTTTCTAGAAGGGTCCCAAAGCAAACTGGACTATCTCGGCGCATTCCTCGACATCAGCGTGAAGTATTACGAGCACACGGGTGTGCAAACCCTTGCTCGACGGCTGATTGAACGAGCAGTTGCAGAGTTATAAAAACTACTCTTAATCAAGTTCAAAACGACTTTGAGCCCACTCTTCCTTGAAGTATCAGGATCTCCTGATACTCATTTGATGGTGTTATCTAAACCACTCAACCTTCTTCAGAACAAGGAGTTCAGCCCCTAAAATCTGAGTAGAAGCAGCTATGGTAATGGTTATCCTTGGAACTTTGAATGATTGGTAGACGCTTCGTCTTCCAAAAAGTTCCCTAAGTTTGTCGTGTTGTTTTCTACACTGATAGACGAACGCTTCCTCTTGGTAGTCCCCATCAAGGTGTATCTCGTATGAAAG
>JBCBLF010000323.1:0-4488 GCA_038520475.1 Cyanobacteria bacterium J06627_8 | reverse complement strand
CAAAACCTGGAGAAAAAGTCCGAGTGCGATATGTGGGCTACACGTTGAGCCATAAGCTGCTCCATCGTGCAAAGGTGAGCCCACTTTGAGCATGTAGCGGTATGGTCAGCCCCATGCACTGCATATGTTTATGGGTGGTAAGCAGGTACAGCTCGCTACAACCCATAAACATATGCAGTGCATGGGCATAAACCCTGCCATGCGGATACTATTCTAAGCCGTTGTCTGCTTCGACTAAGTGTTGAACCGAATACCTGGCTGCGGCTGACACCGAGGGGTGGTTGTCTTTTTCTAAATACCGGAGAGCCGACAAGCTCTTTTCCGTCGGCATTCGTCCGAGTGCTTCTGCAAGGCGCTGGCGAATAATCCAATCATCGGCTTGGGCAAACTCAAGGACTCGATCAACGGCGTCAACGGCTCCAATTTCTCCTAAAGCGGCGATCGCCGCTTGCTGAATAACCACCTCATCGCTGTCCAGTGCTTCAATCAACACGCCATAGGCGCGAGGGTCTTTTAGATTTCCTAGGGCAACAGCAGCGCTAAATCGTACCAGCCAATCGGTGTCTTCGAGAAATACACGATTCAGCGGCTCAAGTGCACGAGGGTCCTCTAAATATCCCAGCGCTCCGGCAGCACCTGCCCGAATGCTGTAGTCAGCGTCCGAAGTCAAAATGTCTATCAAGAGCGGGTAGCATTCATCGGTTGCCTTTATTCCTAGAGCAAACACCGCCATTGAGCGAATTTGAAGATTGTCATCGTTGAGCACCTTTTTAATGAGTGGAACTGCATCTTCAGGTGAGGCATCTTTAAGCAATGCTAGGGCTACCATGCGATCGGCTGAGCGCTCACTCTCTAACTGCTTGGAGATGTGCTCTAAATCTAAATTGCTCATGCTGCTTTTTCGTTATAAATCTTTATATTTAATCATAATTCTAAATTCATCTCCCAGTGACATCAATTTGGCAGAGATAACGTTCGGATAACCGTCTAATTTGGTCAGAGTTTAACAGCAGCCATTAATATCGTTACTCTAAAACTTACATCTTGTACCTGGGAATTGTAGACGCGCTCCGGGTACTTGCAATACCGAGAAATCCTAAGTGGTCAGGCCAGGTGCAATATATGAGAAAAGCAATGACCCATGAGAATTGCCCTGCCTGTAGGGCAATTGGTCTTTAGATCTTTATTAGCGGATCTGATTTAGAAGACCTGATATCTAAGAGAACCATCGTGTTCTTATTCGTTGAATTGGCAAACGATTTGACCGTTGTGCAGTCCGCTCACAGAGAGCGCTTCAAAGCAATATGGGGAGCATCTATTTCGAGAAATCAGAGACCGGCAATGTAAAGTTTGATATAGAATCTGACAGTATTATTTTGATTTTTATATTTTTCTCATAATGAATATGACAGTTCGCTTAGCATAAAAACCATAAGAAGTTTGTTCTTTGTGTTTAAAAAGACCGTTAAGATTTTTTCAGTTTCTTAACTATCGCTCGCTCCTACAAGGAGGCTTTAAGATGACTCAAGTTTGTATGAATACAGGCATCTTGGAAGAACTCGATCAGTTATCAAGCCAATCACTGCCCCGCGCACTACATACAGCTGACGATGATTTTTGGGGATGTTTCGGGTTTATTCCAGTTGAGACTTACGAAGAGGTTTGCTGCGCTGTAAAGCGTGAAGAAATCAAAGCTGATGCATTCAAAGATGTGTTAGTTGAACTTTTTCAATGCATCAATTACTTCGCTGAGAACGTTGATTCAGCGTCGAATGCAGAAGTACTTCAACACAAATACGCAGACGCGATGAATGCTGCCCACGTTCGGTTTGAGCAGCTCGAAGATGATTTAAATACGAATCAATCGGTTCCGACTTACAGCTATAGCTACTAGCCCCAGAATATTTCTGTAAGTGTGCAGAGGGCGCTTGCTTGTAAGCTGCGTTCAACTAATTAAATTAGCTCTAAGTCCTGCGGTAGGCCAGATTGGGTCCTAGTTTCTGACTAGGACCCTTTTGTTGGGAATTCTAGGTGGAGATAGAAGACGATCGCCTCCACCCAAATTGCTGAATGAGGGTTTTAGCAATGCGATCGCTTGCGCCCGGTTGTCCCATACGGCGATGTCCATTTTGTCGAATCTGCTGAAGTTGGGCAGGATTCGTGAAGAGGTTCGTCACACATTCGCCCATTTGACTTGGGTCAGCCACGAATATGACCGATTCTCCAAGCAGTCGTGTTTGGGCTTCGGCAAATGCTGGGGTAAATTGCGGTCCTTGTCCCGGCATGATGAAGGCTGGTTTACCCAAGCCCACCACTTGTTCAGTGGCCGTGCCAGCCATGGCGATCGCCCCGTCTGCCAGATGAATGCAGGTGTTGAAGTCACCTGGAATGACCATCACTCGATGAATGCCTTGAGCAAATTCGATGTAACCGGATGATGGACGGACAGATTCAGAATCCGTGATGGGTTGCCATCCCTGTTGTTGGAGTAGGGCATTGAAGGGGGAAAGATTCAGGCTAGGGGCGATCGCCGCTAAAAATAGCTGTGGGCGATCGCCAGCATGTTGGATCATGCTCCAGACACCCTGCAATATCTGTTCCCAGTTGTTGTGGGCTTCTGGGACGCGAGAACCAGGGAGTAACACAATAGTTCGGGCTGCCGCTTGGGCGCGTTGAGCAATTGTCGACATCTGTTGGATGTCTGTGTGGGTCAAATCGTCCATCATCGGATTTCCCACATCAAACACCTGAATCGGCCAGCGTTGAAGAATGTTGGTCGTCAGTGTGTCTCTCGGAAAAACGGCTTTGCATCGAGCGTGCCGCATTAACCCGCGTTCCCAAGGGAGATACACAGAGCCTGACCAGCTTTCGAGCTGGTCAAACCAGGACGATCGCTGGAGCAAGCGATGCTCATCTCGCAAGTAGTACTCAGACTTCGCGGTACCGATGAAGGCATAGGGGGCACCACTCACCCAGCCAAATAGAAGCGGAACGATATCACCCACGGCTAGGATGCTTCCGCCAACGTGTGCCCACTGCCGTACCGTTTGGATTTGGTCGAGGGTGAGTTGAAGCAAGCCACCACGAACATCGCGGGCCAGCTGTTTCCCATCCATATAAACAAATCCACCAGAAGGCATCGCTTTTACTGGCCCAACAATGGGAATGTTGTGGCGAACGTAGCTGCTCCCTTCCCCGACGATGGGCAACGCCATCACTTCAACTGAGATTGGCTGAGTCTGTAAGGCACGGATGACGCGAAGGGCGATCGCATCTTCTCCATGACCATTACTCAACACGAGTAGTCGATGGACAGAAACATCATCCACAATCTGACCCGAGCAACTGGGAGCTGTCATCCACTCTATTCCCACGCACTCCACGACATGAAATCACCCCCTAATGTTGGATTGGGGCAGGCGTGGCACCACTTACTTTCTAATTACGATGAACCAATGATGATGGGTTACACGCCCCAGACTCCATCCTACAGCGGTTCTTAGCGTATTTTGCGTGCAAATAGAGTAGATGCGCGGTTAACCAAATCCTTTACCACCGTTTGCTTTAGGGGTACAGACACAAGCTTGAAGCTGCGATCGCAATGTCTCATGGTCTAAATTTTGTCCGATGAGCACGATTTGATTTTTCTTGGGTCGATCTTTCCACTCTTCGTCATCTAGGGTGAAACGCTTACCACTGAGGTGAAAGATGTGGCGTTTTGGACTCTCGTCAAACCACATGATGCCCTTTGCCCGGAACACATTCTCCGTGAGCTGATTGTCCAGGAAATACTGAAATTTTCGAATGGCAAGAGGGTTGTCACTCTCAAAGGAAATAGAGGTGAATCCATCGTTTTCTAAGTGATGAGAATGATGATGATGGTCATGACCATGATGATCGTGATGATGGTGCTCATGGTCATGATGCTCATTGTCGTGGTCGCACTGATCGTCGCAAACGTGATCGTCGTGCCCATGAGCATGATGCTCGTGCTCGTGTTCGTGCCCATGATTGTGTTCGTGATCATGACCATGATCGTGTCCGTGGGCATGATCATGGTCATGATCGTGGTTGACCTCGCCAAAGTATTGATCAGATTCAAACAACCCAACGCTCAAAATCAATGGCAACGGCACTTCTGATTTGGTCGTGTGAATAATGCGTGCGTCCTCTTTGACCTTACGAAGGCTGGATTCTAGGTAGTCAATTTTTTCCTGATTGACTAGGTCAACCTTGTTCAGCAGAATGATATCTCCGTAAGCGATTTGATTTTGTGCGGCTTCGCTATTGAATAAATCAAGACTATAGTTCTCAGAATCTACAACTGTCACGATGGAGTCTAGCCGTGTGAGATCCCGAAGCTCTGTTCCTAAAAATGTCAATGCAACGGGTAGCGGGTCAGCCAATCCTGTCGTTTCAACCACAAGGTAATCGACCCGTTCTTGTCGCTCAAGAACTCGGTAAACGGCTTCCATCAGGTCGTTGTTG
>JBCBLF010000322.1:0-4496 GCA_038520475.1 Cyanobacteria bacterium J06627_8 | reverse complement strand
TCGTCTTGATGGACAGCTTCAGCAGCTCGAAACTCAGGGGCAACGGGCGATCGCAGAAGTACAGAAAAAAGCAGAAGGCGAAAACCCAGCCGTTGCTCAGCAGGTGAGCAGCATCCAGAACCAAGTCAATCAAAATAAGAGCAAGATCCTAGAGAAAAAGAATCAGTCTCTTCAGCAACTTCAGCAAGTTCAGATGCTGGAAATGGACCAAGAAGTTGGCCAAGGCCAATTAGAAAGCTTTTTCACAGTGAATCAAGGAGACAACCTTGTGAAGAAGATGCAAGTTGAGATTCTTCTTAAAGATGGCGTGATCGAAGAAATTCGCGGAGAACTCTAAGCGTTTGCCACGCTTTGATATGGCTTTAGCTACTTAGGCGAAGACATCAATTATAGATTCGTTTATCGAGCCCCTAGCCAGATAGCTCGCCGACTTGTCCTAGTGGAACTAGTGACGGCTATAGCTTTCAATATCGTTTCTTTAAAACCCATCAATTAATGAGGCGCAGTGACGATGTCGTCACTGCGCCTCATTAATTGATGGGTTTAGTACCATTTCCAAAAGCAGAACCCAGCTGACTCAAGCCATGACGGCAGGGGCTCTCTAGAGGCTATGTCTTGCTGGGAACCACACGGCTGGCAACGAGGGAGTTGAGTGAATAGATAGCGAGAGCAGTCCAAATACAGACAAATGTAACCGCGTGAGTCCGGGTAAAGGGTTCCCCATAGAGAAACACTCCAAGCACCAGCTGAAGACTAGGTGCAATGTATTGAAAAAAGCCCATCGTTGAGAGGCGAAGTCGTTTTGCTGCGTTATTAAACCAAAGCAGAGGCATCGACGTAACAACCCCTGCACCGATAAAAATCAGCATGATGGACACACTGGTTGTAAAGTGCCCTTGGCCTGTTGCTTGCCAATACGTTACGAGTATCAACATCAGCGGAGCCAGCACAAGCGTTTCAACAGCTAGGCCAATCATCGGGGCGATCGCCACCATTTTCCGAAGCAGTCCATAAAGGCCAAATGTCAGCGCCAAGCCCAATGCAATCCAAGGTACTTGGCCAAAGTCCACAACAAAATTGAGGACACCAACTGTTGCTAAACCTACGGCAACCCACTGAACTCGATTCAGACGCTCCTTGAGAAACACCATCCCTAGCATGACGGAGAGCAGCGGATTGATGTAGTACCCCAAGCTCGTTTCAACGACCCGCTCCGTATTCACACCATAGATGTATAGTCCCCAATTCACGGCTAATAAGCAGGCACTGACGATCAAAAACTTTAGCGTCTTTTTTGACGCCCACACTGCCTGCAGCTCGGGTAGACGATTTTGCAGCGCAAGAACTCCTATTAAAAACACCATCGACCAAATCATTCGATGGCTCAACACTTCAACAGCGGGTATAACGCCAAATAATTTCCAATAAATCGGCAACAATCCCCAAGCCCCGTAAGCTAAAACGGCGAATAGAACTCCCAGGGAACTGGATGAAGCAGATGCTGAGTCGGGTGACGACTTTGGAGATGATGGTTGACTCAAAACGAATTCCCTATGCCCACGATTTACACTGGCCTTACAGAATACTGCGGATCACTAGTGTAGGGATTGCTCCATTTGGGTGTTAAGGCAACGAATGGATGGCGACGGCCATCTTTCAAACAACCGTGCCAATGGATTTCGATCAACACAACAATTCTTCGCTTCCTCGCTCAACTTTTTATTTGGAGAGTATCGTGATGATCTGATGACATCGTGTGAGTCATAAACCGGTCAATATCGTTCACACTGTTGCTTAACCCTGCGTTTACCTAAGATTAAAGATTTCTGTTTATGTCAGTTGTCAATCGCACAGGTTATTTTGACTGGGCATAATTAATGAAGGGAAATGTATCCCTTAACAGGAATATCTTCCTTCAAAACTGTGGCCTTCTTAGGGAAACGTATCCCAAAACCAGGGACAATAATCTTCAAATAGACATCGTCAACAAGGCAAAGTAGCGTGAGTCAAGCTCGACAAGTAGTAATCGGAGATGTTCATGGTCATTACGATGGCTTAATGAGGCTCATGGAGGCGATCGCTCCCGTATCTGATGATGAGGTGTATTTCCTAGGAGACTTAATTGATCGGGGTGAAAAGAGCGCTCAAGTCCTAGATTTTGTTCAAGCCAGCGGATACGTGTGCCTGTTAGGCAATCATGAACAGATGCTATTGGAAGCGTTTCCTGACGGACAAGTATCAACTCAAGCCTTACAGACCTGGCTGTATAGTGGCGGACAAGCTACTGTCTCAAGTTATGACAAGCCTGAACGGTTACTTGAAAAACTAGATTGGATTCAAACATTCCCAACACACCTTGACTTAGGCTCCATTTGGCTCGTTCATGCGGGGTTACATCCTGGATTATCCCTAGAAAGTCAGAGCTGTCACGAATTTTGTTGGATTCGTGAAGCTTTTCATAGCTCAACTCAGCCGTATTTCCAGCACAAGCTTATTATCACAGGCCACACCATTACCTTCACACTACCGAATGTAGAACCTGGGAAACTTGCTCGTGGCAAAGGCTGGATGGACATTGACACTGGCGCTTATCATCCCAAAAGCGGTTGGTTAACGGCCTTTGACACCACCAACGATATCGTTCATCAGGTCCATGTTTTCAGCAATGTGTCTCGAACGTCAGATTTAGAAGAAGTCGTTGTTGACATTGACCCGTCTCAGATTCGAAGTCGCCGACAATTTAGCATGCTGTAAGATACGCCATTGATTTAGTCAAGATTTGCTCATTTTTTATAAGGTGGCAACACTCGCCACCCTATAAAAAATGAGCAAATTCTATTAGTGGTACCTACCCAACGGATAGGCTTCGCACAAATCAAATCATGCGCTAATTCGGAGTATGGGTACTCATAAACACGACTTAGCCACGTTTACGAAACAATAGGAGCGTGGAACTGAATTAAGTACAGAAGCGATATTGTGTCCCTCGCTGAGCTCCACAATACCGTGCTTAATCAATGCGAATAGCGCTATATTTCTTTGTTCTGAATTTTAGAAGACGGCTAAGTGGTGCATCAAAACATAGTTGTTATGAGTGCCCGTTTCTAAACATTGAGTATCTAATTCTGAAAAAAAGATAAGGAAGATAAGCAGATTTAAACCTCTGTGTATAAGAATTCTCAATTTTTAATTCAGCATAATCCCATCCTTTCGAAATGAGATCAGATGCTAATATTTCGATGATCATGCTTGAGGGTCTGTTGTGATACAGTCTGCTGCTCTAACGCTTCCACCTCCGTTGTCACAGGTTTCGGACAACAGCCGCCTACGACTTTTTTCTGGTTCAGCAAATCCGGTTTTAGCCAAAGAAGTAGCCCGATATTTGGGAATGGATCTGGGCCCAATGGTCCGGAAACAGTTTGCTGACGGAGAGCTGTATGTTCAGATTCAAGAATCAATCCGTGGTTGTGATGTTTACCTTATTCAGCCAACGTGCCATCCTGTGAACGATCACCTGATGGAATTGTTGATCATGATTGATGCCTGTCGGCGGGCATCTGCACGACAGATCACGGCTGTCGTGCCCTACTATGGCTACGCAAGAGCCGATCGCAAAACTGCTGGGCGTGAATCAATCACTGCAAAGCTGGTTGCCAACTTGATGACTCAAGCCGGAGCAAGTCGAGTGCTTGCAATGGATTTGCATTCGTCGCAAATTCAAGGATATTTCGACATCCCCTGCGACCACGTCTACGGAATGCCGGTCTTACTCCAGTATTTTGAGAGCAAAAACTTGGACGACATTGTTGTCGTTTCGCCAGATGTTGGAGGGGTTGCCCGCGCTCGGGCCCTAGCAAAGAAGCTAAATGACGCCCCCTTGGCAATTATTGATAAGCGCCGACAAGCCCATAATGTTGCCGAAGTGATGAACGTCATCGGTGACGTGAAGGGCAAGACAGCCATCGTCATCGATGACATGATTGATACCGCAGGCACGATTTGCGCTGGTGCAAAGCTTTTGCGAGAAGAGGGAGCAAAAGAGGTTTATGCGTGTGCAACGCATCCTGTATTTTCTCCACCTGCAATTGAGCGCCTATCCACAGGCATTTTCGAAGAAGTCATTATCACAAATACGATTCCAATTCCTGAGGATAAGCGCTTTCCACAGCTGACCGTTTTATCGGTTGCAAACATTGTGGGTGAAACGATTTGGCGGATCCATGAGGATAGCTCGGTTAGCAGTATGTTCCGCTAATGCGATCGCCCGTGATTTGAGAACTCAGGCCGACAGACTGCTCAACTATGACAAGCAAGCATGAGAGGTGTAATAACACTGAGCGTGTCTACATCTCTTATTGCTTCGTAGCGTTGCTAAATCTCATTAGTCTTCTCATACCAATTCCTCTGCAACGATGGATGAATGGCTTAGCGTGAACGCCACTCATCCATCGTTGGTTTTTAGGGAAGCGATATTATCCGATCAGTAATTCATTAAG
>JBCBLF010000321.1:0-4501 GCA_038520475.1 Cyanobacteria bacterium J06627_8 | reverse complement strand
GAGAGAATAGAGAAAGGGGAAAGGCAGAAGGCAGACTATGTAGGGCAGAAGAGGGAGCGATCGCATCAAGTTCCCAATTGCCGCCGAGTGCCGTGTTACCGATTTTGGTGGTGGAGGCGTGGATGGTGGCTCCGGTGAGGTGATGGAGCTTGGTGATGAATTCGTCTCCTGCATCGCCAGCGGCGACATTGCAAGCGTAGATATTCAGGCAGGAGGCAGAGTCTGATGTTGGGTGTTGGGTGTCGGATGTTGGATTGAACCAGGTCTCTAGGGCCTCGGCGTAGTGGCCAAGGGTGGAGAGGCTGAGTGTAGTGTTGCCCAGATGGAGAGTACCTGGAGATCCGTGGGTGATGATGTGGAGCTCTAAATGCTGGATGTTGGATTTTTGATGTTGGAGATCCTGTAAGATATGGGTGATTTGTTGGACACCATCTTGATTCGCATCCAAAATGTAGGGCGTGACATAGGTATGGAGACCCTCAAGAAGGAGCTGATAGTCTTCAACGCTTGGATCGATGATAGCGATGTGGGTTGTGATCGCTCTTGAACCAGTCGCGAGATACTGAGGTGTTGATGAGAGCTGTCTCAGCTGATGATCCTTAATCGACTGATGATGAATGGACTGATCGTTAATGTTGGAATGGAGTAGAGTGGTGGAGTATTTAGTCATTTTACTTATCTAATTGATTGGATACTGGATTGAGTCGACGTTAAATAAGAGATCTCTCGATGGAATTTATCTGAGAGGGAGAATCAGAGAGAGGCGCGATTCACGTAGCTAACGCGTTGCAAGACGTCATCATTTCAATTGACTAGACAACTAGTCGATCGCAATGATTTAGAAATTTGAAACTTTAGTCATTTAGGCTAGAACACCGGGTATTTTTCGGACCCTTGAAGCATTGCCAAATGGCTCGCCGTCTTGTTTTAACGGAACTGGCGATGGCCATAACTTATCCATCCCGAGGAATGATTGAAGCGAATCGTCCTGAAGCGGACCAACGGGAATGTGTGTCAATGTGGGACGTGATGCACGCTCTGTTCTTCATTTGACTATTCTCCTGATCACTAGATAAAGATGGTCGACGTATATTTACTTAACTAAATGTATCAAAAACTACTATGCGTCTAGATGAGGGTTGTACGTAAACTTGGACACCTAATTAGAATGAAAATTGATTTAACTGTTGTTTTTACTGATCAATCTAGAAAACTGTTGCTTGCCAAGCAGCAACCTTAATGATTAAAAGATTCATTGTGATGATGATTTGAAGGTTTGATTTGATACTCAAAAATCTCATTAGTGTCCAACTCACTTCTGATGGGGCGCCGAATGCTGGCACTTACATGACGACAGTGTGAAAGCACGTCATGTGGGGCATGATTTGGGGCTGTACAGGGGCTTAAGAGTTACGGCGATCGCCTGCCTACCAGGTACGATCGTGCAGGCAGGCTGATCATCAAGGGGGGATTAGCTATCGAAGCAAGATGGAACACCCTGCAAATCTGTAAATGCTGATGAGTCTGGCAATAAGGTGATATCGCCGATATTCCGAGTTGAAAGGGTCGTCAGATCACCGACTTGGAAAAAGGCTGCGACCGTACTGTTGCTATTGCTATCAAGCTGAATGCCTGTGGCACTCGTGTTACCGTTGACGACCGTACACGCATCAACGGTGTTTGCGGTTGCCGTCACTGTTAGATCAGGTCCGCCATTGGTTTCATTACCCGATAGCTCGTTGTTCACAATATCGGCAACGAGAGTCGCAGTGTTGTTCGCAACGAGCTCGATTCCAACATCTCCGTTATTGGTGATGATGTTGCCACTGAGACCAAACGAACCGTTGTCAGGGTCAGTGACATATTCTTGGAATCCAAGATTATTCGCGATTCCACGAATGCCTGCCCCGCCATTATCGGTAATTGTGTTGTCGGTGATGGCAAACTCCTGAGCGGTAATTTCATTCGCCTCGATCGAAATACCGTCTCCTGCGTTATTGCTGATGGTATTGCCAATAATGAAGCTCTCTTGGGCAGCCGTCGTTGTTCCGTTTAAGACGCCAACTTGGAACCGGAGACCATTGCCTGCGTTGTCTAAGACGGTGCTATTGGAAAGGGTGAACTCCTGTGAGCCCCGATTAAAGGATTCCAACCGTGCGCCATCAGCACCATTATTTTCGATTTGACCATCCACGAACGAAATTTGTTGATTACCGAAGCTGTCAGCTGTGGCAAAGAGTCCTTCTTCAGTGCTATTGAGGATGGAGGTCTCTTCAATGTTGATAATTTGGGCTGGGTCTTCCAGGGTGGTCAAATCTCCCTGAGCGATGATTTCAATGCCGACACGGTTGTTTGTGATTTGGTGTCGTCGAATCGCCGCATCAAGTGAACCACTGGCTCGATTCTCAATCAAAATGGCTTGCCCTGAATCGGCACCGCCTTGGGCTCCAGTAATGACATTGTCGAAAATAATGCCACTTCCAGTCACATCACTTAAGTAAATGCCTCGCTCTCCTGGATTCGTAATCACGTTGTCGCGGATCTCAACATCGTTGACTGAGTTGCCGAATACGGCATTTTCTGGTGCATCGACGAGTAAAAATCCAGATAGGGTTGTGCGATCATTCATTGTGACGAGATTGGTGGCACTCGAATCTCGAATCGTAGGGAAGTTGCCATCACCCGATAACGGAATTTCAACTAGAATGCCCTCATTAAAGTTGACAGAGGTAGAGAATGGGAGGCGAGATGGGAGCTCTGGGAATCCCGGAAATGGCATTCCAGCTAAGAATTGGGTTGGACCTTGGGAAAGAACGCTGACCCGATCTGGAATGGTGAATGCGGGAATATCGGGATTACTGCCTGCATCGACGTAGATGATGTTGTTGCCGTCTGAAATGGAATCGGCGATCGCCTCTTCGATGGTGCCAAAGGGATTTTCGAACGTGCCATCTCCTTGATCATCACGCCCTAGAGTGACGTGGATAAACCGATAAGGATCTTCTTCCTCTGGATTCATCAACGGCTCTTCAATTTCTTCGATAATGGTCTCTCGAGACTCCTGGGTTTCAACTGCGATACTAGAGACTCGGCGAACGGGTTCTCCTAATCGAGCAGCGACTTCGATTTCTTCTGGAACGGGACCTTTTGGCCGAACCCGTGGGAACGTGAGAGCAATGGACCCGACGACATTTGTCCCAAAAATTTCGTCGCCCTGTGCGTTTACACCGAGCACAATGCTTTGAACCGGGCGGAGTTCGAGCCCCACGCGCCAGCCAAGGGTGCTGTCTACTCGATTGGCGTCGTAGAAATAGAATCCAGCAAATCCTCGTAGATCTCCGTTGCCGTCATTCCATCGGGCCATGCGTGCGCCGACTTCTGCATCAAATCCGCCAAGGGCAATATCTTCAACGCGAACACGTTCCTGTTCACGACGATTAGCTAAAACAAGTAAGTTCCCTTGAAATCCACTCGATACACTCAGCCCAGTGTCGAATGTGCGCTCTTCCACGACTTGACTGGTGTCTCCAAGGGGGATGTATCCGTTTACTCGAAAGTCCCAAACATTCCCTAAGCTTTCAACACCCATCCCCAATTGATAAAAGTCGCTTTCGTCGGTTTCTCTTGCATCGAAGGACACATAGCCACCCCAAATCCGATTGCCGTCGTCGCCGTAAGCACGGTGGCCGAACAGTAGATTACCGCCAACATCGCCTGCATTATCGATTAGAAATTGAGGCGCAACATAAGTGATGTTTTGGCCAGGACGTTGTCGAAGGGGAATGAACCCTCTAATGTGAGTCGTGCCGTCAAATCCTGCACCTGAACTCGTATGCCCGACGCCACCTCTTGCTGGAATGAGTAGGTCTTCAGCCGTTGTCGATACGGTGGATAACTCTTCGGCCGAGTGATTTGATGATGAGCGTGGTTCAGTGTTTTGAGCGATCGCCTTACCCTGCAGTAAGCCAATTGTCATCAGCACACTGAGGCTGATCGAGGCAGATGTTTGATATGTGTTCATGGGATGACTTCTGGAAGCAAAACGTTCGGCTCTAGAGTTCACCCATCCTGATCAAAACTAACGGTTCACCCACTCGCGTTTGAATTTTTAGAATGTTACGCAATAAAAGATGCAGCACTATGACTGTTGAGTAAGCACGTATCCGATCATTTCAGAAACGCGTAGCTGTAGCTGTTTAGGTTAAGACACCGAGTATTATCTGGTTCCTTGATACACAGCTAAAATGCTTTACCATTTCCAGCTCGCCATCGCCTAAACAAAGATATATTCAGCATCAAGGTAAACAAGATTGACGTGGTCCATCCACCAAATCCCTCGAGTCCGATTACAGGCTGAACCGGTGAGTACTCCAATGCTGGTGAGCAGAACGCAGAACTTATCGTTGAAGGGCTAATGCATCCTGATACGGCATCTTTTTTTGACTGATAGCATGCTTACCTTGAAGCGGAAGCTTATCTAATCACTTGATTGATTATTGAT
>JBCBLF010000320.1:0-4510 GCA_038520475.1 Cyanobacteria bacterium J06627_8 | reverse complement strand
TGAGCATCAGCGATCTAGCGCTAGGGATGAAGATGCCGATGACACGATGAGCAATGGATTAGTGATTCGTGTTCCATATGAGCATCAGCGATCTAGCGCTAGGGATGAAGATGCCGATGACACGATGAGCAATGGATTAGTGATTCGTGTTCCATCACCTGAACGGATTCAATCGATGATGCGCGATCGCCTTGCTCCTGCTGTTTGGATGCTACTGCGGGATGTAGCTGAAGCCGCAGAAGATCGAGGCTGGCATCTGTATCTGGTTGGGGGTGCGGTTCGTGACCTGTTGCTTGCTCAACGTTCTGAGCCAATGGGATCTGATTCTGTTCGTTCTAACAAGATACCTCCCAAACGAGTCAGCATCGATGACATTGATTTGGTCGTCGATGGATTTCATCGCTCGGCTGACCATGCAGCTGGAGTTGAACTGGCTCAAGTGCTCCAGTCCCGATATCCCACCGTCAAACTTCAAGTTCATGGACGGTTTCAAACAGCGGCTCTAACGTGGCATAACGATCCAACATTTGATTCGTTATGGATGGATATTGCAACGGCGCGAACTGAATTTTATCCCTATCCTGCGGCGAATCCAGAGGTTGAAGCTAGCTCCATTCGACAAGATCTGTATCGACGTGACTTTACAATCAACGCTCTAGCGATTCGACTGACCTATCCTCAAGCTGGAACGCTGTTGGATTTTTTTGGCGGCATCCTCGATCTCCACAGTCAGCACATTCGCGTGCTGCATACCAACAGCTTTATTGAAGACCCGACTCGTATCTTTCGAGCCGTGCGCTTTGCTGTGCGTCTTGGATTTTCACTTGAACCCCAGACGGAAGCCTACATTCACTATGCGATCGCCAGCGGTATTTATCGTCGTGTTCAAGCTGAAATCGAAACCGTACCGGCTCTTCAAACTCGATTAAAACGAGAGCTGAAATACATTCTTGAAGCACCCTATTGGCATGCCGCCATTCAACTATTGGATCAGCTCAGTGCCTTACAGTGCATTCACCCAGAGTTGACGTTGACCAAGGAGCTATGGCGGCAGCTTAATATCGCAGCTCGCTGTCTCAAGCGATTTGATGCTGATCAAACCCTAACGCACTGGGCTGTGTTGCTAGATGTCATATTGGCCACCTTACCGGCCGGCGATCGCCAGTCTGTCGCGACGCAGCTTCAGCTTGCCGACGATAGTATTCAGCGACTGAGCATCCTTCAGGATGTTGAACATAGCCTACCCACTTTGCTGATGTGCGATCGCCCCAGCCAGCAGTTTCAGTGGCTTCAGTCTATCGATTTCCAAACGCTCATCCTCATTGCTGTTCGGAGCGATCGCTCAATTCGCAAGATTATTTGGCGCCATCTCACTCAGTGGTCGCATCTTAAACCCCCATTGGATGGTAGAGACCTCAAAACAATCGGATACGCACCCGGTCCACAGTTTCGAACAATGCTCGATGCGCTGTCTGCGGCAGTTTTAGATGGAATTGTGACGAATCGGGCGGAGGCTGAGCAATTTGTTCGCAATCAGTTTCCCTTAGGCGAATAGAATCTACAAAACCATAGAATTTGAGTATTTCTTAACCATTCCCTAACCTGATCTTGTCAGAGTAGTAGCTGCTTTCCGAGCTTCCCAGAAGTGGCTTTGAGAGGTTTTCCACAAATTGTGGAAAATGTGGAAAACTGACTTTATGATCGGGTCATTTCCCCTTTTACTGCTCTGGGTAGGAGAACGTGATGGTTGCAGCGATGACGCTCCCAATTCCAAATCATTTTGATCCAGCGACGGTGGGTCAGGTGTGGAGAGTACCTTATCAACAGCGTGCAGAAGAGGCGATCGCCTGGGCGGTTGATCATCACATCCAGCCTGCTGCTACAGATCAAACGCGCGTGTGCCTGCTTGTTATTGACGCTCAGAATACCTTTTGTGTTCCCGATTTTGAGCTGTTTGTGGGAGGGCGCTCAGGCATAGGGGCGGTAGACGACAACGTGCGATTGTGTGAGTTCATCTACCGAAACTTGGAATCAATCACAGAGATTGCGCCCACGATGGATACGCATACTGCAATGCAGATTTTTCACCCGTTTTTCTGGGTTAATGGTGCGGGACAGCACCCGTCACCAATGACGATGATTTCGCTGGAGGACGTAGAAACAGGTAAATGGCAAGTCAATCCTGCGGTTGCAGCTGCTCTACCCGGCGATTGCCAATCTACGTTGCGAGACTATGCGCTGCACTATGTTCGACAATTGAGTACGTCAGGAAAATATCTGTTAACTGTCTGGCCTTACCATTCCATGCTGGGAGGGATTGGTCATGCACTGGTCTCAGCGATTGAAGAGGCGTGTTTTTTCCATGGAATGGCTCGCAAATGTCAGACTCACTTTGAGTTAAAGGGCAGCAATCCTTTAACAGAAAACTATTCGGTTCTCAAGCCTGAGGTCTTAGATGACGAGAACTGTCAGGCGATCGCCCAAAAAAATATAGCGTTCATCAACAGATTGCTATCCTTCGATGCCGTTATCATCGCTGGACAAGCGAAAAGTCACTGTGTCGCGTGGACTATTGACGATTTGTTAAGTGACATTCAAGCGACTGACCCACAGCTTGCTCACAACATCTATCTACTCGAAGATTGCACAACTCCAGTTGTAGTTCCTGGAGTTGTCGATTTTACCGATGCAGCTGACGCGGCTTTTCAGCGATTCGCTGACGCTGGAATGAACCTCATTCGTTCACAGGATTCGCTCGAATCGATTCTCAATGGCTAGTCAACAGTTACCTGAAACAGGCTAGGAGTGTTGCTCCGAGATAAGGCTACAGAAGCAAGATTGTCCCCGATTACATTTCTACACTCGAAATGGGCGGATTATCACTGTCGTCGGCAGCAGATGCGTCATTCAGTAAGCTCGGCCATCCTTCAGTATCGCTGGGTGGGGGTTCAAGAATGAGCTTGTTCGGTTCTTCAACTATCGGTTCATCTGCTTCTGATGGAGACGCTGGAGCCGTCAGGATGTCGGGCAAAGTGTCTGTGGAATATTCAATTTCATCTTTGATGCGCGAATCAGTTGTTGACTCTGCTGAGCCGTCAAAATCGGCTCCAACTTGAACATCGTCGGTAAGCCCATAATCCGTTTGAAAGGTTTCAACATTGGGGTCGATATCTGAGGGCAACAGCGCATCGTCCGACAATGTATCTTGAAATGACTGGGGTCTCAGATCTTCAAAGAGAAATCGAGAGGTATCAATGCCAAAACTCGATGTTCCCGGCCAATCATCAGATTCTGGGAAGGCTTGCTCACTACCAAACAACTCTTGACCAAAAATTGGCGATCGCTCTAATTGCTCAGGTTCTTGCAGTCGAAGCGACAATCCAACATATCCACCAAATGACGCGGCGACGATAGAAGAGGTCCCAAGAATGGTCGGGACAAGCCATCTTTTTTTAGAAGATGCCTTGGGCGATCGCCCCTGAGACGTGTGTTTAAACGTGCTGGTGATTGGCGCTGATACAATCTTGGTCTGTGCTGTCTGAATTCTTGTGGTTTCTTGGAATGTGAGGCCAGTTGTTTCGTCAGCTGATGAGTGATTTGAATGATTGAAAGATGGCGGTAATGGCATCGATGAGGGGTCGCCCCAGTCTTGAGGCAGCCATGAGTGATCACGTGCACTCAAGATAGCGAGAACTAACGCCTGAAACCAATTGGATATCGTCTCATCAGAATCAGGGTTGAGCCCCTTTTCGATCATTTGGACGACGTCGGAGGGCAGTTGGTGCGAATTCTCTCGACTCTGTGCAGCCTCATCGTGACCATCTACATGATTTAACTGTAGAGTTGAACCCGTTAGTAATGCATGACTGATTGCTGCTAATCCTTGAATGTCGCGGCGCTGCCTATCGTGTGACTGAACAAGGCACTGATTGAAAGATTCGTCCGTATGGGCGATCGCCTCATCGGGTAAAAAACTAATCAGAGAAATATCGCTCAATACCAGCGCTTGGCTCTCTGCATCCACAGTCACTGTTTGATCAGATAAATGTCCATGAAAGATGCCACTTTGATGCAACGTCTGAATCGCATTCGCCAGAGGCTCTAAATGGGCGATCGCATCTTCCGAAGAAAGGTGTTGCTGCTGTAGCCAATCTGGTAAGGGCGTTCCATCTGGAGTAAGCAGCGCGACATAGGGAATACCACCTTCCTCAAACCCATCCACAATAGAGACGAGATTCGGGCATCGACTTTGAGCAAAGAGTGCAACTTTGTGGTTGAAGTAGTGTCGAACACTATCCGTTTTGAGAGCTTGCTGGGTCCTCACGTTCAACGCTTTGAGAAAAACCACTTGACCTAAGTACGTGTGAAGCGCTCTGTACGTCATGTCATAGGCAGTTTCAGCACAAATTGACTGAACAATGTATCGGCCATTTTGAAGCGTAGCTCCAGCAGTTAGCGTCATAAGTCACACGAAAAACAGAGGGCGGTCAATCTCACGAATAAGCAACAG
>JBCBLF010000031.1:24596-29889 GCA_038520475.1 Cyanobacteria bacterium J06627_8 | reverse complement strand
CTCAAATTCATCAGTATCCGGTTCTCCACATGGATAAAATAAAATATCTGCGGTTGGCGCATCCTTTAGCATATTGGGATAGTCGGGGTGCTGGGTTGCCGCATGGAGCTTGAATAGCAGAATCAGGACATTAAGGCCAGCATAGATATCGACTGATCGGAGCTTGGTCAGCAATTCCAGACCCTGAAGCTGGAGCATTTTCTTCTGGGGAAGATTTTGTGTCGGGTCACAATCCATAAATTCATGATCGCACCAGCGCAGATAAAAACCGTGGAGACGAGTAAATAACACAACGGGCTGAAAGCCCTTACTGGATTGCAGGAGTTCGAACAAATACTCGATGATTTCTTCAGTGAGGATTGGAGATCCGAGTAGGTCATAAATTTGCCAGTGAAACTGGTCATCTGAGACTTCAAATTTATTGCGCCGTCCTTTGTGAGTCCAGTCTTCGATTGCTTGTCTAATGCGCTCGGCACAAAGAAACTCGCTAAAGCTTTTATGAGCAAACTCGACTGAACCTTCGCCTTTTCGTCCAGCTTGTAAATAAAATGCAGCAAGGGCGTTGCGTAATGGATTTTCTTTTAATCGAGCCTGAGCCGCTTCTAGCAACTCTTTCGCTTCATCATCGGTTTTCAGTCTTTCCTCAATCATGCGAATGGATGCGCATTCTCCGCCCGACTGAATCACACAGAGCCCAGCTTCCGTCAAGACACGATACAGCGCGTCGGTTTCGAGTTCCGTCAAATCCCGATTGAGCAAATCGGGTCGTTGTTTTGTCAGTACCCAGTCCAACGACTTTTGATAAATCAGAACTTTCGCTTTTGATCCTTCAGCTCCTGCAAAGGCCTCTAGATTCAGTTTCCTATCGCGATGCATCGCTGCCAGCAGGTAGAGAAGCAAGGGTTCTTGAGCAAGCCCTATTTCATTTTCTGAGCCTTTAAGTCGTTCTGGACATTGATCGTTTTGCAAGAAATCGAGAAACTGTTGTGCAGTATCTTTTCTAGTCAAAGTTTCCCATTTCTCAAACCATTGAGCTCGTTCTTCCTCGCCCATGGGCAAAATCTTTACCCGTTCCAGATTTTGTGGCAGTGCCCGCTCAACGCCCTGCAAAGCGAGAGGTCGCCCGGTCACAATCACGCGATGGCCCATTTCGGGGCTAATGCAATCTTTTTGAAATTGACTCACCTGGCGCAAAAACTGTTCTAGCCCTCCACTGGTGCGCCCTTCCATCAACAACTCATCAAACCCATCCAAGAAAAAGAGAAATCGAGTATTTTTGTCAGTCAGCCAACCGTTATCATTTTTAATAAAGTCAGCGCTGATGGCGCCTCGAAGCGTGTCTTCAAAACTCTTTTGTAGAACAGGGATATCTCGTAACCGAATAAAAATCGGTATCCAAACGGGGCAGAGCTGTTCACGAATTTTATTTGCGAAAATACAGCAAAAGACACTTTTACCTCGCCCTGGCCCCGCTTGAACAAAGAAGACTTGATCTTGTTTGGAAGCATTGTTTAACAGGTGATGTGCCCAAGTTTCCAAATCGATAGAGCTTTGTGTGTTATCAACATCTCCGTTTCGGTCGAGGGGCTGGGCTTTCAGCGGCACGTAAAGCTCTTGAAGCGTAAACGGTTCATTGAACACTTGCCATCGAGCTTGCCGCATTGGGTCATCAGGGTTCGGTGAGATATATTCCTTCAGATAGGTGTCGAGGCTGTTATATTTTTCTTGCTCAGCGCGCCAGTCTGCGAGGGTCCAGACATTAAAGCGGCGCACTTCATCGGGTAGTTCGCTCCAGGCTTGGGTGATGTAGCGGTGGGTATCCAGGCGGCGCGTTCGGTGAGGCGCTGGGCAGTGGTGTTGTCGATGTCAGCGGCTTGGAGCCGCTTGGCCATGAGAGTTTTTAGATGGTGGGCTAGTTGTGACTGCCGGAAGCACAGGAGAGTTTTATTGGCATCGGTGTCGGTGAGTTCGAAGGTTTGGAGACCCCCTAAGTCCCCCTTTTGAAGAGGAACGTTTATCTTTTTCTCCTCGAATTCCACTAGGAATCCTTTGAGGCTTTCGCTGTAGGCTTTTAGACACACCAGCACCACGCAGTCTGCAAAGGTCAGGTCTTTCTTTGATTTAGCCAGGTAAAACTTCAGCAGCCCAGTGGCAATTTTGGCAAAGGGAAGAATGGCGCCAATCAATTCGGCTTCTGGAGTGTTCAGGACATCGAGCAGGGATGCGCTCTTTTCGACCCACGGAGCAATGTCTTGTATATCCTCATCGTTGAGGGTTTCTGCCAGGTCTTGAATCGTACTGGTCATGTCAACGACTTCATTAACTGTGTCGAGGGAAAACAGGTCTTTGATGTCGGTGTTGAGGAACTTCCAGAGAGAGGTTGTCATGTCTGGGGTTCAGTAGGCTAGATATTTCACTGCCCGGATTTTAGCAAGACAAAAGAGGGTTGCGCTCTGGATGGAGCAGCAACCCTCGGGGTCATTACGCAGTTTTAGCTAAATCAGGACGGTGATGTCACCAAGATTCTGATTGGTTGAGACGACATCGGGTGATGTCTTAGACAAAGGAGAGGGTTCTCTCAACGAGTCGGACGGACGATCCACGGGCAAATCCGATGAGTTCATTCGTTTCTTGTCCTTCGGAGAGGAAGATGCCCACGCCGCGACGACCGTCGATTTCGGTGCTGCCCAAGACGTAGTCAGAGCGATCGCCGTTCAGCTGAATGGTATCGTTCCGCTGGAGACCAATAATGGTTGCAAAATCACCGAATCCATCTTCAGTAATATTGCCGTCATCGTAGAACACTTGCTTCCGATTCCCCAGTAGCAGGGTATCGTCTCCTTTTCCACCTCTCAAGATATCGAGTTCTAACAGTCCAGCTGTGGATGATTTTGGATCAACGCCGATGAGCCTATCATTGTCTCGTCCACCACGCAGAATATCGTTGCTGGCTCCGCCAATTAAGGTGTCTTTGAGGCGGCTTCCCCTAATAAGGTCTGGACCTGCCGTACCTTTCACGCGTCTTCCTTCATTGCGATCGCGACGAATGACCTCTGGATCAAGGGCTTGAGGTTCACCAAACAAGAAGTCATCCATCACCACAACATCGATGCCGTTGCTCGGGTCGTCGTTTGCACCAATGGTTGTATTACCAAGCGTCACTCGAACTCGGAAGAGATTGCCGTCGTCGAAGGTTGCACCGAGGAACGACAAGCCTTCAGGTTGTGCTTCAACGCTTTCTGACAGCAGAAGATTATCGTTTTTGTCGAAGTATTCAATCTTTGTTGTGTCTTCAAGGTCAACATCGGTAAACACTGCACCATAGCCACTGACCACAGCGGGGTCTGTCGTACCCGGAACAAAGAATCGAATATCGAACACATTGGTATCGACGGGCGTAAAGAGTCGGTTGGGGCTAAAGGTGGTGAACTCATCAGGATACGTAGGGTTGATGCTGCTAAACCGATTATCTTCAGCAGAATCAGCTTCATTGTTTGGATTGCTAACGCGAAACTCGGAGCCTTCGTCAGTGGTAAACACCACACCGCGAGTGAGTGGGAGGTTGTTGAAAAAGTCGCGGGGCATGTCAAACGGAACGGCTGCACCATCCCAGTTAATCTGTCGTCGTCCATCGTCAATTGGGCCAGGATCGTTACCATTCAGCGGCTCGCCTAGGGCGAGTTGAAACGCCTCAAACGTATCTTGAATGTCAATTGCGTTGCCGGAATCAGTGAACAGGTTTGCCATGAGGGGACTCCTATCATTTACTTGAGGGTTAATGAAACAAACGCGCAGCAAGCCATCGACCATCGGCAAAGCCGATCGCACACATCGAACGATGGGGCGCTGAATATCCGCGCTCTCGATACGCAAGAGCTGGGTAAGCAGCGATCAATGACTAAATGCTGTTGAGAACGCTGGAGGTCATTCGAAAACTGCAACCTCTCATGTTGTCGTTCTGTAATGGATACAGGCGCGGCCCAAATTTGGATTTAAAGAGTGGTTTTAAATACGAGATATTATCTAAAACTCTTATTTCAAGAGGATTTCAGACATTAACTTTCGTAAAGCATTCATATTTAGGGCTGATGCCACGACACACTCAGCGACGAAATGATTGAAGGAATTATGGAGCGAGTGACATCCAAATCATCACGCTCTTGAATATTAGGGTCGCCGCGATCGCCGCTACCAAAACACTCACAATCAGTCGCTGAAGAAACGGTCGCTGAGGTTTACTCATTTCATTGAGTGTTGGACTGGATTGAGGACTGCGAATTGAGGCGGAGTGTTGAAATCGTCAGCTCTATCCCTATCAATACCACCCCATCAATCAACCATGAAGGCAGATGATGGGTGATCTGTGCTGATGGGTGATCGATTCAGTTAATAGGCTGGAGAGGCAATCCATGACACGGCAACGCCAAGAATGGAGCCTGCAAGAACTTGGAGCGGCGTATGGCCCAGGAGCTCTTTCAGGCGATCGCCTGAAAATTCTGGGTGATCGTTAAACAGTTCTGCCGTCATCAGATTCAAAATTCGGGCATGGTTACCGGCAGCTTGCCGAATGCCTAGGGCGTCGTACATCACGATGACAGCAACGACAAAGGCGATCGCAAATTCAGTACTTGACCATCCTTTAACTTGCCCAACTCCAGTTGCAAGCGCTGCCACGAGGGCAGAGTGAGAACTGGGCATACCTCCTGTTTCGGTGAGTCCGCGTAGGCTTGCCTTCCGATGCCGAATGAGCTCGAAAAGAACCTTGAAGATTTGGGCGGTCAAGCAAGCCAGCAGAGCCACAATCAGAATGTGATTATCGAAAATTGTGAGAAAATCCTGCATGGGTTTTCTAAATCTAGTGCGTCCGCGCAGTGATGTAGTCAGCAAGGGAACTGAGTGGAAGGGAAGCCTCACCAAAGGGTGAAAGTTCCTCTTTTGCATTATTGACGAGCTCTTGGGCTTTGCGTCGAGACTCATCTAGTCCCCACAGGCTAGGATACGTCACTTTATGCGCATCCACGTCTTTTCCTACTGTTTTCCCGAGTTCTTCCTGGGTCGCAGTGATGTCTAAGATATCGTCCACGATTTGAAAGGCTAAGCCGATGGCTTGAGCATAGTGAGTCAACCGCTGAATGGTATCTTGGGACGCTCCTGTGAGAATCGCACCGCAGACAACCGAAGCCTCTAGGAGGGCCGCCGTTTTATGTCGATGAATAAAGTCTAAGGTATCGGCAGAAACGTCTGTTTTTCCTTCGCACTCTAAATCAACGGACTGACCACCGACGAGTCCGGC
>JBCBLF010000031.1:0-24498 GCA_038520475.1 Cyanobacteria bacterium J06627_8 | reverse complement strand
AGTCATCATTGTCCATGGCGGGCAGATCATCGTGCACCAGTGACATGGTGTGAATCATTTCCAGAGCACAGGCGGTTGGCATCGCCATATCAATCGTGCCGCCTGTCATCTCACAGGTTGCAAGGCAAAGAATAGGACGTAGCCGCTTTCCGCCAGCCATGAGCGAATATCTCATGGACTCATAAATGGTTTCAGGATAAACCACCTCAATGGATTGCTCTAACGCTCCCTCGACGAGGGTTTTTCGCTCGGCGAGGTACGTCGAGAGATTAAAAGTGGATGCTGTATCGGGTGCTTTGTCAGGTCGCTCACCTGTCATGACTGTGCCTGAGTTAACTAAACGTGTCATATCTTCTCACCGTTGTACTAGAAATCGAATGAATGGTGTAGGGTTTCATCGACAACACCGTAGAGGTTAAGGGGCTGTGACAATGCAACCGCCGCCAATTCAGAACACCATGTTTGATACAGCTACTCAAACTTAGAGTACTAGGGAACTTGACTTAACTCAAAATCGAACCCATCTCTAGAGACATCTCAACCTAAGAATGGTCTATTGATTGAATGCGATTTATTGAATGCGATCGCAATAGCTCCATACTGTATTGTGCAACAGCATGGTAACGGTCATGGGTCCAATTCCTCCTGGAACTGGCGTTAACCATCCAGCAATAGGCTCAACCGCATCAAAATCAACATCTCCAACGAGGCGGGTCTTGCCCGATGGCTCAGTGATTCGATTGATGCCGACATCGACAACAATGGCTCCCGGCTTCACCATGTCGGCAGTGATAAGACCTGGACGACCCACTGCCGCAACTAAAATATCAGCAGATTGGGCGATCGCCGTTAGATCTGCCGTTCGAGAATGGGCGATTGTTACGGTTGCATGTCGTTCAAGCAGCATCAGTGATAGGGGCTTCCCAACCAAAATACTTCGCCCAATGACGACGGCGTGTCTTCCTTCTAAGGGCAGATCATAGGCATCAAGCAGCTGCATCACACCTGCAGGGGTACAGCTCTGCAACCCTTGCTCACCCCGCAGCAACTTCCCCATGTTGACTGGATGAAGGCCATCGGCATCCTTCATCGGATCAATCAGCTGAAGCAGTGCCACGCTATCCAGGTGCTCAGGTAGGGGCAGTTGAATGAGAATACCGTCAACGGCATCATTTTGGTTCAGCTCATGGATGATGTTCTCAATAACATCAGCAGGCGTGTCGCTGGGTAAGTGCTGGCCGAAGGAAGCGATACCGACGCGATCGCAAGCTTTTTCTTTTCCCCTCACGTAAGCCGCACTCGCAGAGTTGTCACCCACCATTAACACCGCTAATCCTGGCGATCGCCCATACTGCTCTGTTAGCGTTTGCACCTTTTGTGCAAGCTCAGCTTGCATTTTTGTAGCCAGTGCCTTGCCATCTAATCGCCCAGCCATGATTTTTATCATCCCAACTGTGGAACCGTAGACTCTTAGTCTCTCAGATTTGGCCTGTTCTGAATCAAGACTTAAGAAATTGATGTGGACTGATGCAATTGAACAGTTTTTCGCAAGCTGCGCCCACGAAAAAACGCTCTCAACGTCCAGGCCCTCGCATGAAATGCGTAAGTCCACGACGTATCAAAAGCAGCTCCAAGTCTAAGTCTGAAAATAGAGAATCAGTGCTTGCATCAGCCCAATACTGAATCCTAGAATGCCTCCAAGATTAACGATCGCCTGGAGCTCATTTCGCACAATAGTCTGAATATTGGCCTCTAAATTTCGAGGGGGAGTGGCATTCACTCGATCGATAATCACCTGATCAATGTTGAGAATCGGAATTACTTGAGCGACTAACTGTTCGAGATCACGCTCTAGGTATCGTTCCAATACAAGAGCAAGCTCCTGGCTGACCGGCTTTAACGAACTCGCCACAGCATCAGATGCTCGAAGTCGATTGAGCAAGAGGGCAGCAATGCGTTGCCAGTCAATCGATTTTCCTAAGCCCTGGAGAATGTTGGCACCTTCTGCTTGAATGTAAAGCCGCAGGTTACGATGCATGGTTTTCCTCAGCTGGCGTACGGTTGAAACCGGCAAATTCTGCAACGAAAGGTTCTGTAACCATTCCTGTAAGCGCTGTTGGATATTGAGCTCCCGAATTAGCTGGTTTAATCGTGCGTTGCTGGCTTCCCGTTCATCTAAGCAATAGGTTCTCAATCGTACGAGCGTATTTCGGAGTCCAAATAAATTGGCGACAACCCAGTAGGTCCCTGTAGCCTTTTCTCGGAACCCTTCGTCAATCACCTGAATATTTTGGTCAGTTAAGAAATCAATAATCGCCTGACGCAAGGTATCTGGAGGCAGCGCAACGGTTAGAACCCACGTTGATAATTGCTCCGCCTGATCCTCTGTAAATTGAAATTCAAGAAGAACTTGATCAAACAGCTGATTGAATTGAGGCTCTAGAAAGTCTTCATTGCGGGCTAGAACTTTAATCAATCGAGGCAGCGATTCACCCAGCAGATCTCGCAGAATGCTCGCTAAAATCAAGTTTACTTTTTGTTCATTGGCTCCTTTGATCTGGACAATCGCTAAATTGAGCAGCCAGTAAATAGCCCCTTGGATGCGCTCAGTGGCTAGCAGCCGTCGCGCGAGATTTTCTAACTCTTCTGGAGTCAGCAATGACCCCATGATGGTGTCAGCAATCCGCTGGGCTAAGCGCCCCTGGTTACTCGGAATCAGCCCTGGGGTAAATGGCAGCTTTTGCCCTGCGATATAAATCGGGCGATAGGGGCGAAATAGCATTTTAATCGCCAAGTCATTGGTGAAGTATCCAATAACTCCGCCGACGAGTGGAGGTGCAACGAGTAGCCAAAAAGATGCCAAAACGAAAGATTGCTCAGTGAACGATTGCTCAATAACAGCGCTGTTAAACTCAGGCAGTGTTGTAGACGAAGTCGAAGGCTTAACAGATACGTCTCGAAAGGAAGATGCTTACTTTTGCGCAACTAAGACACCCATTAGGCCGCCGGCGATCGCATAGTGAACGGCTGTTGAGAAACCGACCTCTAAAGCGATCGCCTCTTGCTGCCGTCCAGTTGGGAATCGTTGCAAACTAGGAAAAATGTAGGCATATTCCTTTTCGAGTCCAAGTTGTCGAGCAACTGGAACAACCAAGCGTTCGAGATACTGCCGCTGAACGACTGTCATCACCGGGTTATACGGACGGTGGAAATCCAATATAGCAGCCTTTGAGCCGGGTTTTAGAACGCGGAGGAGTTCTCTTAAACTTTGTGCAATATCTGGAACATTCCGCAATCCATATCCCATGGTGATGGCATCAAATTGATGATCTGGAAATGGCAGACGTAGAGCATTTCCTTCTTTCCACTCGATAACGTCGGAATTTGACCAAGATCGTGCCCGTTGGCAGGCTTGATTAAGCTGAGCCACGGCAAAATCCAGCCCAACAACCCGGCCACCAGGACCAACGGCTCGCGCTAACAGCCGCGTCAAATCACCACTGCCACAGCACACGTCGAGACAGGCTGCCTCTGGAAATGGTTCACTCCAATCAACGGCCATTTGTTTCCACACCCGATGGAAACCAAAGCTGAGTCCGTCATTCAGCTGATCATATACGGGTGCAATTTGGTTGAATAGCTGCTGAACATTGGTTTCTTCAGGAGTTTCTTCAGACGGAGGGGCTGTTGCCGGATCAGACGAGTTGAACGAAAAGTTATCGGCGATCGCCATAACGAAATACGAAAGACAGCGGAATTTAGCATACACGACTTAGAAGGTTATACCGTTTCCCTAAAACCAGCCACAGACGAGCGTCCCTCATCTATGGCTGTTTTTGAAGACATAGCTGGTTTTTGAAGATTTGGCATTGGCATCCCAGAGGAGCAACAACCTTTCAAGGCAATCGCATCTACGATCTAGCGTTGTCCACAAAGGCCAGCACCGTTCAAAAAGGAATGAAAGCCTTGGGCATACATTGCAGATTCACATCACTCTGGTTAGTCAATACGAACAGCCAAGACTAATAGTCAGGACGATAAGTTGACGTATCCCAGAGATAAAGCAAGTTGTTTCGCAAGTAAGCAGATCAGGGAAACATCATCCGATTGAATCCCTGTAGTGTTTAACGGAGCGCTCCATCGCAATGTCAGCAGCGCAAATGGAGTCTCATTAGAGAATAACGGAACTGCGATTTGGCTTCGAGTGTCCGTTTTGGCATAAAACGAAGACTGACTCAGCTCTTCCTCTTTCGACACATCAGCCACAATCTGGATTGATCGAGTCGCGATCGCCCGTTTCGCTAGCGGATCATCTTGAATTGAGTCGGTCGTCAAATCCACCATCGCAGACGCCGGACTCACGTAGATCCCCGCTGGCTTTGATAATGCTTCATGCTGAACAACGTGGAGCCCACAAGAAGAAGCCGAAAAGCCTTCCCCCAGGACACGAGCAAGCTCATTCAGTAGGGTTGACGGGCGATTGGGTTGTCCAACAATGTTTAGGATGTCGCTGAGTAACTGAGTCTGCAATTGTGCCCGATTCACATCCTCACGTTGCCCCTGCAGCGATCGATAGGTGTCGGCTGCGTGAGACACCACATGTTGGAGTTCATCAGGATCCCAAGGCTTCGTAATATATTTGTAAACCTGACCTGCATTAATCGCTTCGACTAAATCTTCGACATCTGTGAAACCGGTCAAGATAATTCGCACGGTGTTGGGGAACTGAGGAACCGTCTTGCTTAAAAATTCGGTCCCTTTCATTTCCGGCATACGCTGATCAGAAATAATCACAGCGACTTCTCCCTCATCTCTTAGAATGTTGAGGGCTTCAACACCACTATTAGCTCTCAGGACTCGGAAATCACGACGAAACGTACGATAGAGCAAGTCTAAATTGTCTGGCTCATCGTCAACCACCAAAATCTTTGGTTTTTGCTTTTTTTGAAGAGATGATAGTTGATTTTTAATCATATGTTCTGATGGGATTCCACGACTCATTGCGCCTTGGTTCCTAATCTCAGGCATGACTGAAGCTTACAACTGCAAGAAACCTACGGATCGTAGGAATGCATCTAATTTGCCTGTTCCTAGTGTTGACAATTTTGCTCAGTTTGTATCACAGAACAAGGGAAGCTCTCGATAGAGACTTGTGAAACGGATCTAATTAACTGGCAAAAGTTTCGAAATCGGTGACATCGAGAAAAGCAAGGCCCAACACCAGAGGTAGTTTTGATGGGTCACGCTAACCTATCCTACGACTAAGCAGCCTATCTAAGAGGCTGGCACAAGCGGTTACCTTCGACTTGGACTCTAAACAAACAATGGACGGAAGCGTTATGTCCAGTAGAGACTGATCTCAGTGAAGCAATATATAAAGCTTCTGTCTAGTGAAAAGCAAGATTCGGTAATCGATTGAAATTTCATCATGATGCTTGGCGATCGCCTCGTAAAAATACGTAACTGCCTTGGCGTACCTAGATGCAGCAACTTATTTCTGAGGAGAGTCCCATGCTGTCAGCCCCCTCTAATCGACACACCTACACTGATGAAATCCAGCAGTCTGTAGAGTTATCCCAACGTTCTTCAGCCGCATCCGGAAATCTCTCGTCCGTTCACTTCGGCAAGTCTGCAAAATTTTCTACCGCACAGCGTCCTCCACACATTCGGTTCTCTCAAACAGAGCCCTATGCCGACAGCATTCTTTCAAACTATGCCACCACAGAAGAGACCGACAGTTGGCGTGGGAAAGACTTAAGCAGAAGAGACCTAAAGCTAGCGGTGTTGTGTCACCTAGACCTTAGGAATATCACCGCTGTTGCATCGGATCTATATGGCGCCAATCTCCACGAAACAGATTTACGAGAGGCAGATCTGTCCTATGCAGAGATGGCAGAAGCCAATCTAAGCCTAGCGAATTTATCTCGGGCCCGAATCATATCGACCAATTTGAGTTTTGCGGTGTTGTATACCGCTAATCTCAGCAGCCTCGATGGACAAGAATCAAATTTTTATCGCGCAGACTTACGGGAAAGTGACCTGTATGAAGCAAATCTCCGAGATGCAGATCTGAATGAGTCGATGCTGAGCTTTGCAGACCTAGGGTATTGCGACTTAAGTTTTGCCAAGCTCAATCGCAGCAACCTGCGAGAGGTATTAATGCGCCATGCAAATGCCTGCGGGATCAGCATGCAAAAAACAAATGTCATTCGGGCAGACCTGAGCTACAGCAATTTCCGAGGCGCTGACTGCACCGGATCGAGCTTTCAGCATTCGTTGATGTATGAGACGTGCTTTAAAGACGCTCGGCTCGTCACCACAAATCTGTCCAATGCGAGTTTTTACAAAAGCATGATGAGCGAAGCCTATCTCAACCATGCGATCGCCCACAACACATCCTTTAGTCGAGCCGACTTGCAAGGTGCCTCACTCATACGGGCAAAAATGCTCAACGCCAACTTCTACGGGGCAGATCTCTCGCACAGCGTATTTTATAAATCAGACTTAAGAGGCGCTATTTTCTGCGGCGCTAATCTCCAAGGGGCAGACTTGCGTCACGCTAATTTATCCGGCGCTAATCTCAGAGGTGCGAACTTAACAAACGCGAACTTGAAATATGCCAAGATCAGCGGCGTCGAACTAGCAGAAGCGAACACCGAAGGTGCAAAGCTCTAAACACACGTTACGTTATTTCATCCCAAAGCGCATTTGAGCTAATCGCTTTTGAACACCGGGATCAAGCGTATTCGACAAGCGATGTCGATTAGGCTTTGGGGCCGTTCGAAGTTTATGCGTAATGCGCTTTTGGATCCATTCAATATCCGACAGCAGCTGAGCCGCAGACATCCATTCTGCACCATATCCAATGACGGTTAACTGTTGAGCCCGATCAGACGTTGCCACAATCAACCGATGGTGCCGAGCCTGGACTTTTCCATAAAATCGAGCGCAAGACTTCTCAATGTAAGTATCCGCTGTTTGATTTGGGTCGGTATAGCTCACCCAGAGATATTTGTTGACAGGCGTACGAGAACCGACAGCTTGGTTGTACTGTGCATCGAATACAATCTCAGTTTCATACCCTTGAAACGTCGCATATCCAGCTAGAGCTTCAACTAAATCGTAACGAGCCGTTTCCAGCCCATGCTGTTCTTTTGACTCTTTAAGAAAAGACCAGGCTCCGATCATGTTGTAACCGTCAACAAATAATCGGGCATTTGGGGTAGAAGAGGGCATGGATCTGGACTCACTACTATGAATTTGTTACAGCACTACGCTTCTCAAACTGACAATGTCACTTGTGACTTCTGCAGACATTTGGGAGACGCTCTCCAAATGACGTTAGTAAAATGCAACCCATTTATTAACAATTGTATACTCATTGGTAACGATAAATAAACACAGGTGTTTAGACGCGCAGACTGAGGTTGCACGCTCACTCGCCTCGTGTTTATGAGAAGCCATCTTTTTCAAACAGCTGATTTGAATCCTTGAAGATCGACAGCTGCACGGATATCCTTACAGCCGATAAGATAGATAAGGCTGTTCGTTAAATTCGGCTTCCATGAATTAGTGTCTAAAGAATTTAGTGTCTGAAAACGTATGTATATTCTCGAAATTACGCTGAAGGGTTCTCCAATCGCACTCTCCGTTCAAAAGAAAGAGGAAGGAGACGCAAAAGCTGCCTATAGTCAGGTAACGGAGGCCATGAAGGCAGGAAATGCAGTGATCATAGAGCTAACTTGTGAGCATCAAGCCGGCAAAACGGTGTGCATCTTGGCAAGCGAAATCTCTTCTGTCCAACTTTCTGAAAAATCTGGAACAACAGCGGCATCAGGTAAACCACCTGGTTTCTTCGCTCTTACCTAGATTCATGTCTTGCATTTGGGTGTTGTGGGTGCGTGCTGCTGCTCACAACACCCAGAAGTCGATTAGACAATATGTCGATGTGAGCAAAGAGCCGCTCACTCCTACAGATAGTTCGCGAAGCCTTCTAACTATCCTCTAACGAAGGGTGATGTTGGTCTGAATCCATCAGCTTATGGGGCATTATCATCAAACATGAACCATAGCCGATAGATTGAGGTGAATCGTTGCTCCGAAATAGCTTCAACGATCGCCAAGGCTGTTGTTCTGTCACCATTTCGTGCTGAAATTACGGACAAGATGAAAGTATGAGTCTGGTGGATTTAAAGCTATGACGGACATGGCGATCGCCATTGAGGAGTTGTCATTTGGGTGGTCGTCTCAGCGTACCGTTCTAGATTGCTGTAGCCTAGAGATTCCTAAAGGGGAATTTTGGATGCTGCTGGGAACCAATGGCAGTGGCAAATCAACCCTGCTGAAGCTCCTTAGTGGCTTGCTCACTCCCCAGGATGGCTCAGTTCGCATTGATGGCCCCGTGGGATTTGTGTTTCAAAATCCAGATCATCAGCTTGTGATGCCGACTGTGGGAGCTGATGTAGCCTTTGGGTTGGTGTCTGAGCGATTGCCTCTTGATCTCATTCATCGCCGGGTCAATGATGCGCTAGATGCGGTCAAACTGTCGCATCTCAGACGACGACCGATTTATGCACTCAGTGGCGGACAAAAGCAGCGCGTTGCCATTGCAGGGGCGATCGCCCGACACTGTCAGGTCTTGCTGCTCGATGAACCCACAGCTCTGCTTGATCCATCAAGCCAGCTCGATTTGGTCAAGCAGGTTCAACATCTGGTCAAAACCCAACACATCACAGCCCTTTGGGTAACCCATCGACTCAACGAGCTCGACTATTGTGACGGCGCCATTCTTTTAGAAAATGGACATGTCGTTGATCGGGGTGATCCAGATCGATTAAAGCATCGGCTCCAGCGTTAGGGTGGCGTGTTTTTCCGAGACACCCTCAACCCTAAAGCCATCGTTACTTTACGCCGGTTCGTCAGATTTCTGGACTACAATCTTGTCCACATCCGTGTTTCATCTGTACGCAACCATGTGTACACAACTTTTTTCTTGTACCTAACCAGTTTCCCAGACCTAATTGACTAAACCTAAGATGGCGATACACACCTTCGATGCAGAACAGAATGGTCGTCGAACCTTCGAGTTACCTGGAGCGCGCCCTCACTACACTCCCGATCGCCCTGGCCAAGTTGAACATATTGCGCTAGACCTAGAGTTTGATATTCCCCATAAGCGATACACGGGAATCTGCACAATTCGCATCAATCCAGTACGCGATGATATCCGAAGCCTCACGCTCGATGCGGTGAGCTTGCAGATTGATAGCATCACCATTGGAGACGTAGCCCAGCCCTTCGACTACGACGGTGAGCACATCACCATTCATCTCACAAGTGACACGGGTGCCAATCAACCGTTTGCACTGGCGATCGCCTATCACGTCGAGACCCCCCAACGGGGCATCTACTTTATCGCTCCTGATGAGCACTACCCAAACAAGCCCACTCAGGTGTGGACCCAAGGCGAAGATGAAGACTCACGGTTCTGGTTCCCCTGTTTTGACTATCCTGGACAGTTGGCTTCCTCTGAAATCAACGTTCGCGTGCCAGAGAATTTGATGGCGATTTCCAATGGAGAACTCCGCTCGGTCGAAAAAGAAGGCGACACGAAAATCTACCGCTGGTACCAAGAGGACGTGCATCCGACCTATTTAATGACCCTTGCCATTGGAGACTTTGCAGAACTGCAAGATGACTGGCATGGCAAGCCAGTTACTTACTATGTTGAAAAAGATCGCGAAGTCGATGCCCGTCGCACCATGGGCAAAACGCCGCGCATGATGGATTTTTTGAGTCAGGCCTATGGCTACCCTTATCCCTATCCGAAATACGCGCAGGTATGTGTGGATGATTTCATCTTTGGGGGAATGGAAAACACATCAACCACACTGTTAACTGATCGATGCCTGATCGACGAGCGAGCGGCTCTCGACAATCGAAACGCAGAAAGTTTAGTCGTACATGAACTCGCGCATCAGTGGTTTGGCGATTTAGTCGTTATCAAACACTGGTCTCATGCATGGGTAAAAGAGGGCATGGCCTCCTACTCCGAAGTCATGTGGACCGAACATGAATATGGGTCAGATGCGGCTGCCTACTACCGATTGAATGAAGCCCGCAGCTACATCGGGGAAGATACCTCTCGCTATCGTCGCCCGATGGTAACTCACGTATATCGAGAAGCGATTGAACTTTACGATCGCCACATCTATGAAAAAGGAGCCTGTGTCTATCACATGATTCGGGCAGAATTGGGCGATGACCTGTTTGAGCGGGCCATGCATACCTTCGTTCAAGACAATGCCCATCGCACCGTTGAGACCATTGACCTGTTGCGAGCTATCGAAAAAGCCACTGGACGTAATCTCCAGTTTCTCTTCGATCAGTATGTCTTCCGTGGCGGATATCCCGACTACACCGTGCGCTACCAGTGGGACGGCGACAGCAACCTAGCAAAAGTCACGGTCATTCAAACCCAGGTGAAAGACGGAGCCAATGGCAACAACAGCGACCGATTCGATCTAAAAATCCCAATTGGCTTTGGATATTGTTCGAGTGCTGACGCAGAGAGCGAGTCAGCTGAAACGGCTCCCCGTGGAATCGACGTTAAACCTTTCACGGTCCGTATTCACGAACGAGAGCAAAGTTTCTATTTCCCACTAACGGAAAAGCCCCAGTTTATTTCCTTTGATGCACAGAATCATCATTTGAAAACTGTGACCCTGGAGTATCCAGTCCCTGAACTCAAAGCTCAGCTGGCCCACGACCCCGATCCCATTTCACGAATTTACGCGGCCAAGGCCCTTGCGAAAAAAGGCGGATTGGAGGCGATCGCCCCTCTGACCGAATCCCTGACCCGCGATCCTTTCTGGGGTGTCCGGGCAGAAGTCGCAGGTCAGCTGGCTTCTATCAAGCTAGATCAGGCGTTTGATGGTCTGATTCGTGGACTAGAGGATGCCGAACCTCGAGTCCGTCGTGCAGTCGTTCAGGCTCTGGCAAAAATTAAAACACGGGCTAGCTACAAAGCCCTCAAAGCCGTTGCTGAAGATGGAGATGCAAGCTACTACGTTGAAGCTTCGGCTATTAAAGGCTTAGGAGCAGTCGCCGCTAGTAACCTCAGTGATGGCAATGGCAAGGAAGAGAAAAAGGCCCTCAAGCTTTTTCGCGCGATTCTAGACGAACGAGCCGGATGGAATGAGGTGGTACGCTCTGGGGCGATCGCCGGACTCAGCGAAATGAAAACCTCTACCGAAGCATTGGATTTAGTGCTGGAATACACGGTCGCGGGCACACCTCAACCGCTACGACTAGCCGCTATTCGTGCCCTTGGTGCTATTTCTTCAGGGCAAGAACCTAGCAGTCTAGACCGCATTTTGCATCGATTCGACGAGCTGACTGGAGAAACGTTTTTCCTCACTCAAGTTGCCGTCGTTGCAGCTCTTGGCCAAATGGAAACTCAGAAGGCGATCGCTCCGCTGCAAGCACTGGCCAATCAGTCGCCTGACGGGCGAGTGCGACGTCGGGCAGAAGAAGCTATTCAGAAAGTCCGGCAGACCACGGACAAAGACAAAGCGCTGAAAAAAATTCAAGACGAACTAGACCAGGTGAAAAAAGAGAACCAAAATTTAAGGAGTCGGCTCGAAGCCCTGGAAGCAAAGGCAAAACAAAACTCTGAGGAGAGCCATGACTGATATCAAAACCGCCCACCAGCTTCTTAAGCAGTTTGACTGCCGTCCAACGGAGCCCATAGAAACGCCAGCAACAGCTGACATTCAGGCGGCATTGAAAGCTGTCGCTCAGCAATCAGACTTTCAAATCTTTGGGGTCTGTGCCAGCAGCCTAGATGAAGGGGTCGCTGCTCTAAAGCAGTATGCTCAGGCATTGGGCTATCAGATTCCTCAAGACACGGTTTTTGAGCGTGTGGAAGGAGCTGCATACATCAAGTTCAATCCTAAAGCAGGATTGGTTTACACCGACCAATACGTCGGGGACCATCGCGGAGTATTGGTATCGTGCCAATCCGCCTATGCAGATGGATGGAATGAAATGTATGGGCATCTTCCCCTTGATCTCTTTGCGTGAAGACTTCCTCGGTTGAAACAGGACGCCAATTATCCAAGTCCTGTAAAACAGTTTACAAACCTCACGGCTATAAACTAGCCTGCTGTCGAGCTTCTTGTGCAGCCCAAATGTGCAAGTCACGGGCTGCTGCTCGCCAAGACCCCGTTGCAGCGTTGACAATGTTAACTGCGCGATCCTGCGAAAGCTTCAATATAGGAGCCACTGTCAGATTTAGTCGCTCTACGTCAATGGCCTGCTGGGTCCAACGCAAGAGGGTTTCTGCACAAAGCGTCGATAAGGTGATGGTTCGAACGGATAAGCCCGTTGATCTAGCTATTAGACTCAGGTTTCGGTGAGTCGCAGCCACAATCGTCGCCTGATTCCATTGCGCTTGCCACAATCGGGCAACCAGCATTGGGAGTGGAATTCGATGGGCCTCATCCCAATAGGCGATCGCCCCGATTGGTGGCCAATTCCACTGATGGCGGCTCCTTTCACAACGGTAGTATTCGCCGCCGGTTTGTTGTCTCCAATGCAATAAATGAGATGTCTTTCCAGCACCGTGACTTCCCATCACTTGAACAAGTAGCCTGTGTTTAGCCAGCGGAGGAGTGGAATATCCAACATCGATCCATCGATGGGCTGGAACCTGTAAGGTGTCGGGTGTGGCGAATGGATTACAGCGCAAGCCCAGAGCGTGATATGGATTGGCATCGGGCATTGATTAAACCCGCCGACGTGTCGTCCGAGGAACCACACGGAACACTTCACTATCTAGGCTTTCAGAACCCAACAGAGTCGGTTGAAGAATTTCTACTTCCCAAATGATACGAAGAAGTTCTCCGTCATACGACACCGGACCCGATAGTGGAATCGAGCATGAAAACGGGACCCCGCTTGACGACGGTTGAATTTTGGTTTGATAGATAATTTCTTGCTCATTGTTTCCTCGTCCTTCTGTGTGCCAACTGATCACGAGATCGAGTTTTTGTCGCTGAGGTGACGCATTCGAGTAGGTTCCAGAAACGGTTTCACCAACAGCAATACAGTCTCGGTCCAGTGTGATGTCAATCATTAAATCAATCCTCAGGCTGTTGAATCATCGGGCTATTGAGTGTTAAACAATCGAATCTTTGGGTTATCGTTTTTTTGGACACACATCAGAAGCAACGTGCGTTTGATGCATCACTGTCGACCAGTTCTGGAGAAACAAAAACGGTGAAGTTGGAGCGCGTGTGTCGCTTTGTTCCTGGGAACGACTGGTTGATGGATGCCACCCAGCGGATTTGATTGTGAGTTCCTTCAAATGAGGGAGAGAGCGATCGCGGAATGGCCACCAACGCTGTCATCGATAGCGTATTCGCTCCGGCAGGTATCTCTTGGACAACATCGTGAGAAACCCAAACCACTCGAAGGGTGGTTTCAGTGTCGGACCCCTTTGTATATTGGACGCGCTCGACACAGGCAATATTCAAAATCAACCGAGCGGGTCGCCGCGTTGTTGAGCCAAATCGGAGATGCCGATGAAACTGCAATGTGATCGATTCGCCCAATCGAAAGGGATGAGAGGGAACCTGTATCTCTGCTGGCAAGAGACTTAGCCGCATTAACATGTCTCGCCTATAGCGAGGCTGCACAAGAAATCCGATCACAACCAAAGCGACTGCAATGGGAATGAAGAAAAGAATAAGCGGCAAAAAGAGCAAGAGAAATACCCATGTAACTGCCGTCTGTTCATGTTGGGGAACCGTTGCTCCTTCCACGAGACAAAATCCGTTATTCGTCTTCCTGAACCGATTCGGAGGATCACCAAATCCCTGGGAAGTGGTCATCGACTGTATGATTTCGTCAGCCTTATGGTTTTTCATCAGACCGTTTAAAGATTCAAGTCAATCAATTTCAAGTTAATCAATTTCAAGTCAATCAATTCATAACAGTGTGCACCTGCGTTAAGGATAGAAGCGGTGAAGTAGGGCGTAATGCATCCCACTTCACCCTATTAATGCCCACAGCGCTACAGTCAACGATAGACACCCGAAATCGACGAACAGATGTCAGTACTCTCAAGGATTCGACATTCAGGCTGGCTTGTCATAAAAACTTTGTCCAAACCAGTCTGCAACAGAGCCTGTCAAATTTGCTGAATAGTTGCACAAACTATCGCGGGTCGCGTTAATATCAATAAACTTTGTTCTTCGATTGAAATCTATCCTCAATCGCGATTGCCCCTCTGACCATTCATAGCAACCGTTCGAGACATCAAGTCGCTTGATTTGCTTTGGAATGGTTCATGCAGTTTATTGATGTTATTCACCCTTGCGGGACTCGTTTTCGATGCCTAAGGTTGTGAAACAAGTTGTACGTTTCTTCAAAAATCGGACACTTTTCGGTATCCGGGCACTCTGGTGGCTCTTTTTTTGCTTGGCTATCCTGATTCACCTCATCTTAACGCCCGTTTCGTCATGGGCCGGACCAGCCCACTCCTCTGTTAGCAATTCGGCCTCAATCGATACCACACGCCCTTCAGTAGCTGCCCCAAAAACTGACCAGCCCCATGCCAATAGCGGTGAAGCATTAATTGAGCAGGGACGAAACCTCTATCGGGCAACAAACTATGCAGACGCTGCTCGACTGCTAGAGCAAGCCACACAGGTCTTCGAACAGGAACAGTTGCCCTTGAATCTGGCCCTTGCACACAGTTATCTAGCACTGACCTACAATCGTTTGGGCGATCACCAAGCCGCTCAGGCCAGCATCCAACGTAGTCGGACAATCTTGACGGATTACCAGACCAATCATTCTCTAGCATCTGCACCCTCAACGACCGATCCTCGGGCATTGCAAACGGTTCAAGCCAGCGTGTTTAATGCCTCTGGACATTTGCATCTGAATTGGGGCGACTATGATGCTGCGCTTAGTGATTGGAGAGACGCAGACGCTAGCTATCAGGCATTAGAAGATTGCATCGGACACATCGGGAGCAAACTCAATCAGGCTCAAGCGCTACAACTGATGGGCCACATGGCCCAAGCGAGTCATCTTCTGGAAGAATGTGCTGAGTTCCTCGATGATTCATTTGGTGGTGACACTATTAATAGTGAGCTGCAAGCGATTGGTCACTGGAAATTAGGAGCAACTTATCAGCTGGTAGGGCGATTAGAGGACGCCAAATCAGAACTTGAAAAAAGCGTCTCTATCATTCAAGACGCTGAGTTGGGTTCATTTCAAGATAAGGTCGAACTTGACTTAGCCAATACCTTTCGAGCGATGGGCGAACGAGCAATCGCCATTCGCAATTATGACTCTGCAATAGGGTCCCTCCAACGCGCCATGCAGACCTACGACGCCATTGAACGCCGTCAATCAGCAGGCGATCGCCTATTACCAGTTCTGACCCAAACTCAGCTCAATCATTTAAGTTTGGCCCTTGATATTCGAGATTGGAGTAGCACTGTTTCTGACCGAACAAAACAGGCTGAGTGGGCCACCCTTGCGGCCGATTTACCCGTCGAATCCCTCACTCGATCCGCATCAGAAGCACTGCCACAACTATCCCTCAATCGAAATACGCTCTATGCTCGACTCAATTTCATCCACAGCCTACTTCGTCAATCATCATCTCAACCGCTGGCAACTGTGCATCAAATTGAGGCTGACGCCTCATCATGGGAAGAGGCGATCGCCCGCTTACTGGTTAGCGTTTACCAAGATACCCAACAACTTAAAGACGCAAAGGTAGAATCTCTTGCGCTTGGGCGATTGGGTGCCCTGTATGAAAAACAGAACCAATTGGAGGCTGCTTGGTCAACAACAACTCAAGCCCTGAGCATCAGTCAGGCCCTATATGCCGACGAGCTTAGCTATCAGTGGCAATGGCAACTAGGACGACTCTTAAATGCTCAGGACAGGTATGACGAATCCCTTGAGGCGTTTCAACAGGCTGTCCAGCTACTGGAATCAATTCGCAGCAATTTACGATTCATTGACACCGACGTTCAGTTTTCATTTCGAGATTCTGTTGAGCCTGTGTATCGCGAATATCTGGAGTTATTGCTGCGCACTGATAATGCAGTGTCGCCAAGCGCCGACAACCTCAGGCAAGCGGTCTTCAGCGTCAACGATTTGCAGTTGACTGAGTTAGAAAATTTTCTGAGCTGTAGTTTAGGAAATGATACGAGTGGAGTTTCCATTGTTGGAAGCAGGCAAGGAGAAAGAACAGAACAAAATCTGTTCCAGCTCGATCCGAATGCGGCGATTTTCCACCCTATTCTTTTAGCCGATCGACTGGTAACAATTCTCGAACTCCCAACCGATGATGGCATCATCATATCGAAAGAAATCGATGTGCCTCAGGACGAGATCGAATCAGTGTTGAAACGGCTGCGGACAAACTTAGGCGCATCTCCTGATCGCATTCCCAACGTTAAAGCTGACGCACAGATCGTCTATCGATGGCTAATTGAGCCCTTTGCTGAGCAGCTTGAGCAGGCTCAGATCAACACCCTGATTTTTGTTCTCGACGGCCCCCTCCGGAACATTCCAATGGGGATTCTGTTTGATGGGGAAACCTATTTGCTGGACCGCTATTCGATTGCGATCGCCCCGCAGATTGAACTTCTGGCTCCTCAACCCTTGCAAGGCTCTCTTCGGATTTTCACAGGAGGCATTGGGGAAGAACAAAACATTGGAGACAGAGCGTTCGAGAAAATTGAAAACTTAATCGCCGAGCTAGACGGAATTCGTGAGATTAGCGATGCGGCTTCTCCACTGGTGGGAGCAGACTTCACCAAAGAAAAATTGGAAGAGCGCCTCACGGCTGAACGATTCTCAGCAATCCACATTAAAACTCACGGGGTATTTAGCTCTGATCCTGAAGAGACATTTATTGTGGCCTCGAACGAACTGATCAAGAGCCATGACCTCGGAAATCTCATTCGACTGAGCACTCGGAACAACGAAACTCCAATTGAGCTGCTGGTGCTCAGCGCATGCTCAACTGCAGAAGGCGATGATAGAGCTGTTCTTGGGCTAGCGGGTGTCGCCGTTCAGGCTGGCGTCAATAGCGCGGTTTCAACCTTATGGGATGCTCAGGATTTGCCCAATACTCAACTGATGATCCAATTTCACCAGTACCTAGAAGACGGCATGTCTAGAGCTGATGCCCTCCGTCGTGCTCAGCTTTATTTGAGAGAGATTGGGTACGCCGAGCCCTTTTTCTGGGCCCCCTACGTATTAATTGGAAGCTGGCTCTAGTCCCCTTTCGACGATTGTGGCTACTGTCGAGTTGAGGGATGGAAACCTAAAACTACCTTAGTATGTCTACAGACTCATCACACTATCAGGAATGAAATATCGTTATGTCCATCCAGCGTCTACTTCTCACGTCTACAGTAACAACGGCGATCGCCCTCTCTGCTTTCGTTTCGTTTAGAGCTGAGCCCGTCGAAGCCCAGTTTCTAATCAGTCAAGACACTGAAGCACCCTCCCAAGAAGGCTTTCTGGAAGCCTTTGCGCTCGTACAAGAGGGATTAGAGCTCATCGGAGTCGGAGATTCAGAAGCGGCTGTAATCGCATTCAATAATTCCTTAGATATTAGTCGCTCGATTGGCGATCGTGAACTTGAGGGCATTGCCCTAATTGCACGGGGAAAAGCATGGGCAGAACTTGGAGATACTGAAAACGCACGATCCTCGTTGCAAGAAGGATTAGCGATCGCGCAAGAGCTAAACGATGCCGAGCTAACAGCATTGGCCGAAAGTGTTTTAGTCGAACTTGAGTAATGTAATTGAGCCAAAAGGATTGCACCTCTAACACCTGTCATTCTGTCAATTTCCTTTCTGTTCAATGGTGGATTCCATAACATTAGGATTGAGTGACGATGTCCTCCATTACAGTGTGCTTCATGACGGAACAGTCGATCGTCAACGCGACGAAGCACTCTACCCGTTTGCGCAGCTCAGCGGCTGACCGTAGACATTTGTCTAGCCGCATCAGCCCAGAGCTGCATCAGCGCAAGCGCAGTAAGGTCACTCATATCCACTAAGAAGGTCCCTTCATGGCCTTCAACAAACGACGACACCCAAAGCCCGCATAAAACGACTTCAATCATATCCGCATCCACATAACTCCACTCCATCGTGGAACCCTTAAATGGTGCGACTAATTGGGTCAACTCCGCCATCACGGTATAGCTTGCAGGAAGCAAAATTGCTGCCGTGCAGCTCTCTACAATCAATTCGTCACCAATATGACTCGCAAGTTGGCGCTGCTGCGCCAGCCATTCTGTCATTGCACTCGATGTGTGTTCTAAATATTGACCCGTTTCAGAATAGATGACTTTCAACATAAAGAATCCTCGGATTTAGAGGGAAATAACGTGCTGAGAAATCAAACAAAATGATTAATCCAAAAGCGATTGATCCAAAAGCAATTAATCAAGAAGGATTGTTGCTAACGTGGACCGGCAAGGATGAAAGGGGCTTGACTCATCCATAAGATGTGAAATCAAGAAAAAGTCCCCCGCTCCTTTCGTGAGAAGCGGGGGACTAGATCAATACCAGTTGCTGGCTGTCTAGGTCGTTATGGAGACGGATGGATGATCAATCGGTATCCAATCGTCTTTCCCGCTTCGTCGGCGATCGCCGCCAAAAAATATTCGAATCCCTTTGAAAATGCTTCGATATCGCACCGTCATCACATGCGCAGAGGTGGTCCTCGTTGCTTGTAGAAGCTCTGCTGTAGGCTGATCCGCCATTGGAGTGCCCACCATGCCAGTGCCGCAGAACCACAGACCCAATGAGTCCAATAGGTGATAAATCGGTTGGCGATCGCCAAACACATGGAGTCCGCAAGGTTGCAAACCCAACAGCAACAAGAACCGCATCCATGCCTTGTTGAAGGCACTGAGCGGGTTCCACTCAGCTGTGTTGTGCAGATGGAGTCCCAGCCAATCGCCACAGTGCAAACTATGAGCCTGCTGCAACTGCGCTGTGTAATGGTTAGCGTTAAATCGCCAATGGATGGACGAGCAACAAGGGAAGTCGCTGCCACGCAAATGTCTGACGTAGTTCGCGAAGAGAACAACCACGTCGTCTGCCACTCTATTCGATGAAATAGCAGTACGTAGACTAGACATTTTGTGACCTTGAGTTAAATCTTAAAAATCTTCTTCTTCATGGTTGACCTCCTTGCCTCGGGCGATCGCCACCTAATTAAGTGCAGCGGATGACATGTGTCATGCTGTACTCCAACATACTACACTCCCTTCATAGGATCTACCCCCGTAAAAGAATGTCATCTTTACGCCATGGCGGCGATCGCCCTCCACGGCTCAAGATAGTCTCAATCAGCCTTATCCATAGACCGGGTCCGGCTCTGTTAGATTCACTCAAATCCATTCAATTTACGAAAACGATCAGTTGATGCGATTTTTGTGAGCAAACCTCAGTAACCATACGTTTCAGACAAAAAAGCCATACAATTTGGGAGTCTGGGAATCATGTCATTAGCCGCAAACGTCTTCTGTGCGGTGAAAAGGGTGAATGAATAAGTGAATGAACAAGAGACGTCGGCGCTTTTTAAGGAAAAGTCGTAACCAAAGTCGTAACCTGAGACAACGTATTTTACGTTGGATGAATCTGCGCTCGGAGGATGCAGAACGAACATTTTTAATGTTTGCGTTTTACACCGTCTCCTACGTCGCAATCCTATGGTTAGAAGTCAGCGCAGCCGTTCTCTTTATTGACGAATATGGCGCTAACACTCTCCCGCTCATCTATCTTGCTGGCGCAGGAATGGGAGCCGTGTTGGGCTTTTTCTATTCTTGGATGCAGAGTTTTTTGTCTTTGCGCCGAGTCATCGTCATTACCCCTGTGCTGATGGCCCTGCCGTTATTGATGTTTAAGCTCGGGCTGAGTCCGGCGTTTCTGGGAGGATACAGTGTTTTCCTCATTCGGCTCTGGCTTGACGCACTCTACACGCTCAATGAGCTAAATACATCAATTACAGCCAATCAAATTTTCAATATCCGTGAAATCAAGCGCTCCTACCCATTTATCAGCAGTGGCGTACTCATTGCTGATGTCATCAGTGGGGTTTCGTTACCGATTCTGCGACAGCGGATCGGACTAGAAAATATCGTATTTCTGGCCTCTTTTGCCCTGTTAATCGGGGCCGGAATCATGGTGTTCTTGGTGACACGATATCGACAGGCATTTCCAGATTCGACTCGTCGAACAACCCCAGATACCCAACCTACGTTTGCAGCTCGACGATTAAAAGGCCCATTGAGACTCTATGTTGCACTGATCATTGTCTTCTTTGCGATGTGTCAGTCGCTCTGGTTCAACATTGACTTTCAATACTTAAGTCAGCTTGAACAAAATTTTGATGTCAGTGGTGGAGAAATCGCAGATTTCTTGGCGTTACTGAGTGCATTGCTAGGAATTGCTGAACTCGCAACCCAATGGTTTGCTGCCAGTCGTGTCATTGAGCGACTGGGTGTCTTCATTGCTACGATGTTGCTTCCCTTGGCAGTTTTAGGTATTAGCAGCATCACGATGGTGGGGCTTGTCCCCATTTTTTGGGGCGTTGTTTTTCTCCGATTTGTAGATGAGTGGTTGCGATACACCGTTCTTGCTGGAACGGCGCCAGTGCTGTTTCAGCCCATTCCACAATACGCGCGAGGGCAAGTGCAGGAATGGGTCAGAGGAATTGCAGAACCCATTGCAACAGGCTTCTCCGGATTTCTAATCATTGGAACCATTTGGATGAGCCAACGAAATCTGAATGGATTGGGTCCGCTATCTCAAGACGTTCAGAATTGGGTATTTGTCGCAGAAATTGGAATCTTAGCAACCGTTGGACTGCTGGCAGCGATCGCTCTACGGTCCCGCTATATGGATTTATTGGTGTTGAGCGCAGAGCGCGGACAACTCGACCTAGCCTCTAGCGAAGCTGACACTCGTGCATTTCGACGGGCCGTTGTTGAGGCCATCGATAACTCTCAAACCGTTGCAGATAAAAAGCAGTGCATTCAGCTATTGGCCAGCATTGCACCTGCTAACGTTTGTGAGTTATTGGCACCAAGACTTCAAAACGCATCACCTGAGATTCAGAAACAGATTCTTGAAGTGATGTTGGACTATCCCGACGATGCTTACTTAAATGATGTGCGATCGCTCCTCAATGAGAAGACCGATCCAATCGTGTTTGCCCTTGCCATGCGATATGTCTGGCTACTGGAATCCCATGCCAACATGGCAGAATTACGCCAATATCTTCAACCCGACATAGATGCAGTGATCCGGGGAACAGCAGCAGCACTGATGTTGCGGCAGGGCAATTCTCACGAAAAATCTGAAGCCACGAATGTGCTCCGTCGGATGTTGACGAATGAGAACCATGAACGAGAGCGCCTCATGGGCTGCCGGGCTTTGGAAGATGCCAAATATCTCCAAGCACTGAGTCTTTATATTCCAAGGCTGCTTCGCGATCGCTCATTGCGGGTACGCTGTGCAACCTTAGAGGCGATCGCCGCAACTCAGTTTGACGACTATTATTCTGCAATTGTTCGAGCACTCTATTTCTCATCCACTCGGGAAGCCGCCATTAAGGCACTCACGCGATTAGATATCGAAGTGGTTCCCATGTTGATTCAAATGGCAGAAGAATCTCATCGTCCTCACATCGTGCGAGCAGCTATTTGGAAAGCCATCAGTCGCATTGGAACCGATGAAGCACTGGCCAGCTTAGTCAGACATTTGATGTCGTCCTGGGGAAGCGATCGCCGTAGCCTGCTACGAACGTTGCTGAGTGCTGACGGCGGAGACGGGATTGAAGCAACCGCCGAAATTCTTGGCCGACGCGGAATTGAAAACCTCATTAATCAAGAGTTATCCTTCATTGGTCATACCTATGCTGCGCTGGTCGATTTAGTTCCGACCCAAAAAGTCACCCAAGAATTGGGGCTGTTGCGTCGCGCCTTACATTACCAGCGCGATGACGCGATCGAGCGGCTATTTTTACTAATGCGATTCTTATATCCGTCCGATGCCATCCAGGCCGCTGCCTTTAACCTTGGGTCAGACTCCGATGACAGTGTTGCCCGTGGGCTTGAGATTCTCGATAACACAGTTGACTTACAGCGAAAGCAGGTCGTGCTGATGCTGCTTGAACCCCACACCTCAGATAAGGAAAAGCTAAATGTGTTTAAGCCCATGATTGGATACGACCCTATGTCTGCCAGTCAGCGACTGCGATTCTTATTGGAGCTTCGTAGCTTTATGTCTGACTGGACATTGTCGTGCTGTTTCCACTTTGCGCGGCGATCGCACTGGAGCGTCACAATCGAACAAATCTTATACGGCCTGCGGCATGAAACGAGTTTTGTGCGCGAAGCATCGTTAATGTACTTGAAAATGGCATCCCCGAGCGTACTCACCGAGGTCTTACCAAACCTTGCGGATGACCCTGATCCAACCATTGCAGCTCAAGTTCAGCAACTGCTCTCTGGTACAACCTGGAGCCAATCCTATGCTCCATCAGATGGGCGATCGCCGCTTCTTCCAACGGTGTGAACTTAATTTTTCGACTTGGATCAATTCTTCAAAAATCAGCGATGTAGCTTTAGCCATTTAGACTCGGACACCAAGTCTCACTCAGTTCCTTGGCGCATAGTCAAATAGCTTGCCGTCTTGTGCTGACCGAACTGACCACGGCTACACATGACAACGTGGCAATCTTCCCAAACCCTTACAAATCTCTATTCCTTTGTAAACGTTGTCTCATATAGCAGTGCGTATATAGGTCTGGGCCGGTATTTTTGAGAAAAGCCGCGCGTAGCGCGGCTTTTCTCAAAAATACTGATTTGGATTGAGCGCATAACGCTATAGCGCTGTGCGCGTTGGTTAAGTACAGTTGTGTGCTTGACCAACGCGCACAGCGCTATATATGTGCTGGTTTTGAAAGAACCAGTCTTGGATCATGACTAATCTCTATGGAGCCCGTTCATTGGGTGGGTTCCACAAAACCATTTAGCTAGGACAATCCACAGGCTTTGCCACGTCTCCCACATTCAGGGTGGTGCTGGAACCAGAGGTCAATTCACCGATACTCGACCGTTCATCAACATCCGTCAACTGAATTTCTCCAACCGTCTCAGTCACTTGACGAATCACTTCCTGAGTTTCTGGATCAACCACCTCACGAACGACGCGTTCCACCGATAAGCACATCCCGGATTGATAGCCCTGACTCGTGCCTCGATTTAAGATGAGCGTCGAACCCGCTATGTCAGCAATGACTGCAGACTGAGTAGGGAGCGAGGCAGGTACGGCCGCAACGTCGCCAACACTGCCGTTCAAGCTGTCCACTAATTCGTTGATGGCCATTTCTGTCGCAGCTGACAACACTCGACGGACGTCATCATTCTCAGACTCTTGTCCAAATACGCTACCGACAACAACAGAATCGGCAGAATCTTCAGCAGTGCCAACCCCTTCAGCCGTACGAATAATTTCGGCTGTGCTAGTGTTGACCATCCGTGCATTTAGACGCACTTCCGCATCCACCACCTGCCGTCGAGTCCCAACTCCAAAGACCCGAACGCCACGGTCTCGCACATCATAGTCGAACTGAGTAATCGAACCAATGACAACAGCCTCGACACCTAAAATTCGACCAATCTGAGCGGCTGTACTTGCGTCAACTCGTCCAGATGCGCCAAGATTTTGTTCTCGAAGAATGGCTTCAATTTGACTCCGTTCAACTACGGTATAGTTGCCCCCGTTCACTAAGCGATCGACGAGTACAACGCTAACTCCTTCAGCAAATCCTGGAAATGCACTGAGATAGCTACCAATGGTTGGCGTGAAATCAAAGTCAAGAACTGCAATTCTGGGTCGGGTGGAGGATTGAGCAATAAGCATCTCAGGCGATTGCTCATCTCCATTAAATAGATCTCCATCAGATGAACTATTGGTATAGTTCAAAGCTGACTCATTGATGGGCGACAGGGCGATCGCAATTGATGGTATCGACGCAACTAGAGCCGTGGGGAATGCAACGAAACGGAAGATACGCTTGATCAAAGACATGGGCTGGGGTCGCTCTTAATAGATAATCTAGCTAGATGAATGCAGTAACGAGAGAGAGGTGAATTAAAACCATTCATCTACAGCTCTCACAAAAGATTCCCAATATTACAGATTCAACAACGAATGAAATCTGGATAGAAGAATCATCGCAAACATTCATCACGCTATCACTAGATAATTCCGGAAAAACGCCCCAAGGAATGAGATTATCTAAAGTTCATTGAGTTCTTAACAAAACTCTTCGAAATCCTCTATATCGCGTTCCTAAATGATTCAGGACTTACGCATTTCACATAAGGTCTTGGACTCTGGAAACGTTTTTTCGCGGGCTGCGTCCGCG
>JBCBLF010000319.1:0-4521 GCA_038520475.1 Cyanobacteria bacterium J06627_8 | reverse complement strand
CTGCTGAAGGGTGGCGATAGTAATATCTTTAACTTGGGCAATGGCAACGGGTTCTCTGTCCGTGAGGTGATTGACACTGCTCGACAGGTCACTGGACGAGAGATTGAAGCCGTTGAATGCGATCGCCGTCCGGGTGATCCGCCCAGCTTGGTTGGGAGTAGCGAAAAGGCTAAACACACCTTAGGATGGAATCCGCAATATGTAGACCTGAACGATATTGTGAGTCATGCGTGGCAATGGCATCAAAAACGTCATACTCCCATGAGTTAACCGTTAGCTGATTGTTTGGATGCTGTGACTTGGCAAGTGTCTTAAAGTCATTATTGAAAAGACGAGGGCTTTGGGTGCAGCACACCCAAAGCCCTCGTCTTTAGCGGGTAACTGACCTATAGATGACTGACCGATAACAGGATGCAACTGTGTTAAGGACAGAAACGGTAATGTGGGGCCTGCGCCCCACATTACCCTTCCCAGTCAATTCACAGAACGCTATAAAGGATGCGAACTGTAACGAATGCCAGGAAAATTTCTCTAATCGATTGTTGATACCTGTTATGATTCAGTCGAATAATTTTTAGACAACCCATCTCACGTCATTGGCGATCGCCGATTAGCCCCTTATGAATCGAACTTTACGCCTGCCTCAGCTTCTGACCGCTGTAACACGAGTGTGTATGGTGATGCTGCTCGTCGTGATGCTCACGTTTAGCGATTTTGCTCGTTTGAGTGCCTGGGCACAAGAGCCACCGCCTCGAGCGATCGCCTCGTTTGATTTAAGCGCTGATTGGACAGAACCAGACCAGTTCTACGATTTTCCTTATCCATCAGATTTACGCCTTGACCCTAATAAGCACCCCGATTTATCAGGTTTTCCAGTTTTTACAAAATTCTATGGCTTTTTTAAGCGATTAAAGACGATTGCTAGCGATCGCCTCTACTTTCCGACAACCGCTGCAGGATACTTTCGGTTTGATCAACCGCTTGCTAATCAGGATCCAACTCAACTGATTGAAGCAGCAACAGATTCTCCGATTCTTCTGATTGATGTTGATCGCGAATCTCCTGAGCGAGGAAAATTATTTCCCGTTGTTGCCTCAACGCCTGCCCCTGATCCGTATTATGTCCCACCTCATTTACTAGGTGTTGCTCCCTATCCGGGTATTGTACTTCAGCCTAATCGACAATACGCTTATGTGGTCCGACGCGGAGTAAAAGATCGTAATGGAAAATCGATTAAGCCAACACCAGCATTTAGACAGTTGAGACGGGGCGAAATTCCAAGAGGGCCGATGCAGCGAAAATTCCTTGCGTACTTACTTTATAAGCCCCTTTGGGAAACTTTGGATCAATTGGATGTTGAGCGGAATAGTGTTGTAACTGCAACGGTGTTTACGACTGGGGACGTGGTTACCCAAACTGCTCAGCTATCAGATGCTGTCTTAGCTCGATATGATCGTGATTTTAAAAATCTACGATATGAGCCAGATAATCGCATTTCAGGCTTAAATTACTGTAAGTTTGTTGCAGATATTAGGCTTCCTCAGTTTCAAAAAGGAACGCCACCATTTCTATTTTTTGAAAAACGGGCCGGATTGTTTGAGCTTGATGCCAATGGAAAACTCAAACAAAAAGGTAACGATACGGTTCCAGTTGTGATTACCGTGCCGAAAAAGCCCATGCCCCGCAAAGGTTACCCGCTGATGATGTATTATCACGGTTCTGGTGGGTTGAGTTCTCAAGTGACCGATCGCGGTCCCGTCATTAAAGAAGAGCAAGGCCGGATTCCGGGACGTGGGCCAGCAGATGTGGTGGCTCGCTATGGATTTGCATCGGTAGGCGCTGCATTGCCTTTGAATCCTGAGCGGATTCCGGTTGTGGTTTCTAACATATTTGGTAATCGACCCTATCTAAATCCGACGAACCCATCCGCTTATCGCGATACCTTTCGCCAAGGTGTGTTTGAGCAGCGCCTTATCATCGAAGCGTTGGATCGGTTAACGATTCCACCTGAAGCATTGCAGGATTGTCAGGGGCCTTCCCTGCCGAATGGGGCGACGTCATTCCGCATTGATACGACATCGATGGTTGCATTAGGACAGTCTCAAGGCGCTCAATATGCAGCTATGATGGGTGCTGTTGAACCTAAGATAACATCGGTGATTCCCACGGGTTCCGGTGGATTTTGGGCGCTGTTGTTTGCAACGTTTACAAACCAAGAAGGGGGAGATTTTGAGAAAATTGCAGCGGTGCTCGATAACGTTTTGAAAAAGGAAGATGCGATTGACCACCTTTATCCACCACTGAGGCTTCTCCAGAGCTCTTGGGAAGCTGCTGAACCTATGGTTTACATGCCGCGTATCGCGAAGCGGCCACTACCCGGTCACCCGGTGCGGTCTGTGTATCAACCCGTTGGTCAAGGGGACAGTGCTTTTCCTGAGGTTATCTTTGATGCTGTGGCGCTAGCAACGGGTATCGAGCAGGCTGGAGATGAACTTTGGCCGGAGATGCAAGAGTCTCTGGCAATAGAGGGGTATGACGGTTTGATTGACTACCCCGTTTCTGACAATCTCAAGAGTGATGATGGTCGGCCCTACACCGGAGTTGTTGTTCAATATGCTGGTGATGGATTGGCCGATCCACACACCATTTTTTCTCAGCTTGATGACGTGAAGTCTCAGTACGGATGCTTTATGGATAGTGTGCAGAAAACCGGGAATGCGACGGTCCCTAGACCCAAGCCCGTCGACCTACCCTGTAATTTTCCATAACTGAATCAAGCCAACATTTTTCTCTCAAACCATCAACGTCCAGCTTTTGGTTGGCGAATCAGTCGTGCGTTAGCTTGGAGGGCGATCGCCTTTCAAGTTCCAAATTGTTAGCCCTTCAATCGATCGGGATGATGGCTTCGCTCCGAGTTGAGAGATGGCGAAGCCTAACATTACTGCGAAGGGGGCTGTGATAGCCGATTGCCAGATACCCGGAAAGCTAATCCACCCCATACCTGAACCGATGCCAAGGATGAGCGCTGAGGCAAGGGTTCCGTAGAAAGCGCCAGTTGCATTGACTTGAGGAAGTAATACGCCCATGAGAAAGATGCCTAACACTGGACCTAAAAATAGAGTCGTGTATTTGATGAGAAATGGAAGTAAGGATTCCCCAGTTGATGCCACGTAGAATGCGGAGAAGATACCGAGGATTCCCCAGACGACAATTAACCATTGAGCTACAGTGAGACACTGGTCGCTCGAAGGCTCAGGCTTGGTATATCGCTGATAAAAATCAACGGTCATGCATGTTGCTAAAGAATGTAGTGCTGAGTCAATGGATGACATCGCTGCGGCAAAAATCGCTGCGACGAGTAGCCCAGAGGCTCCAGTGGGTACTTGATTGATGATGAAGTGAGATAAGATACCGTCGGCCTGAATATCGTCGGGTAATTCTGCGTAGATTGTATAAAACCCAAATAAAAGCACACCCAACACTAAGGTGGCTGCTACTCCAACGAATCCAGAAAACCAACCGAGCATAATGGCCTTTCGAGCAGATGGGACATCGGCGCAGGAGACGTAGCGTTGGACCGATTGTTGGTTGGTGCCTGCGACAGCGAAGGCTAACATGCCGTATGCCAAGAGTGCTGTTGGTAGGGAGCGAATAGAAGTGGGTTCCCACGAGGGATTGATGAATGTGAGCTTACCCCCGGCGGCGGCGGCTTGCCAAAGCTCTCCCAATCCACCAGGGACAACGGATATGGCAGCCCAAATTCCTGCGGCGAGCCCGACAAAAATCATGAAAAATTGAAGGACGTCGGTCCACACGACGGCGGTAATGCCTCCAGATGTGGTGTAGATGATCGACAGAATACCCACTAGCAGAATTGAGACTGTGAGTGACAATCCAGTGACGGTAGCAACCACTAGAGAGGCCGCATACAGCAATCCGCCGAGCCGAGCGATGACGAATAAGAGGAAACACAGAGAACCAAGCGATCGCGTTTTTGCATCAAATCGTTTTTCTAGATATTCGTAAGCAGTTGTGAGGTTGAGCTGTACGAAAAACGGTAGAAATAGGAAAATAACGAGACCGTAGCCAATTAAATCGCCCAGCTGAAGCTGAAGGTATAGAAATCCGTGACTGTACCCTTCGCCAGGACCGCCCAAAAGAGAGGCTCCCGAAAATGATGTGGCGATGATGGACAAGCCCAATGCCCACCAGGGGAGTTGTTTACTGCCCCGGAAGTACTCGTCGGTATTGGTTTGTTGAAGACTGGCGCGAATGCCGATGCCAATGACAAGTAAAGCATAGGCTGCAATAATCACCCAATCGATAGCGCTCATGTGATGGAACCCTTATGTCTGAACCGTAAATTGTCGCTGTGCCCACCACGCGAATGCGCCGCTGACTGCAAACATGAGCAATGCATAGATAGCTGCAGGAATGGCCATAGTTGGTGTATTCAGCAAGGTTGGTGAACTGGCGATCGCTATGGCTAATGTTCCGTTTTGAATGCCAACTTCAACGGTA
>JBCBLF010000318.1:0-4542 GCA_038520475.1 Cyanobacteria bacterium J06627_8 | reverse complement strand
GGCAGAAACCCGCTACGAATTCTATATTCAAGACCAACCCGATGCGACGCAGATCCTGTTGCCACGATACGAGATCTTGATTAAGCCAGGTCAATCGGCTGAGCAAATTCAAGCAACTGCCCGCCATGAACTCGGCCACGCACTCGGACTTTGGGGCCATAGCCCTAGTCAAACGGATGCACTTTATGCATCTCAAGTCCAGAGCCCACCATCAATATCGGCGCGTGATATTCGAACGTTGAAGAAAGTCTACGAACAACCCACTCAACTGGGGTGGCCTCTCCCCGCATTTGACGAACCTAATGCAGTTAGCATAACTGCTAGACTTCTCTCACGTCCGTCCGCTAGATAGCATAGCCGTCGTCAGTTCCGTCAGGACAAGACGGCAATTGTACGAAGTGTTCATGAATAACTGATGTGTTCTGAGGTGTAACGGGGAGGCTCCACGTGAATGTTGAGGCGAACGGGGCTGTAGTGCTTACGCAGTATATCTTCGACTGCTTCTGTAATCTGATGGGCTGTCTCAACATCAATCGCTTCCACAACGAGATGCATTTCAATAAAGACTTGACGCCCCACAACGCCACGAGAAGCGATGTCGTGACAGTTGATCACCCCTGGGATCTGCATCACGAGATCATGAATCTTTTCTGGGGCGATCGCCACTTCATCCACCAGCCACGGCAAGTTCTCACGAACCACTGACCAACCACTAAAAAATACAAGAAATGCCACCGGGAATGACAGCACCACATCAAGCCACTGATAGTCCCAAATCCAAATACCGATTAATCCAGCAATGACAGAAATCGTAATCCACACATCGCTCATCGTATGAGAGGCATCAGCAATGAGCAACGGGCTATCAATGCGTTGCCCAACCCGTCGCTCATAAAAGGCGACGAAGATATTAATGCCAAGAACGATGAGCAGTAACCAAAGCTCAGCACCAATGACCTTAACGGGCTCTCCACCAGAAAATACACGTGTTAGAGCTGCTTGCAGAATTTCAAAACAGGCCACTCCTAAGAATGCAGCAATGCCCAGTGCCCCTACAGCCTCAAATTTTTGATGCCCATACGGATGATCTCGATCAGGTTCTGGGGATGAAAAGGAATTGGTGATCAAGCCTAGAATGTTGTTTAAACTGTCCGTCACACTGTGCAGTGCATCAGCCAATAGGCTCAACGAACCGGTTAAAAATCCAACCGTTCCTTTTAGGAGCAAAACAACAATATTAAGCGCAAGGGTAATAACGAGTATCCGTTGAACCGTTGCACGATTATCTGCCATAACCAATTTGCTAAGAGCGGTTGTACAGATCGTATAGCTTTCCTGAATAATTTGTGAAACGAATTATTTTGAACGCATCCCGGTCCAAGGGTAAATTGAAGTCCACATACGCAGCGCCACATCTATCGCTAGTCAACGAACGTCGTAGACTTGATAATGTTTGAGTCATCGATTGCATCAGTTTCCAGTATGCTGATTTTTTACCATTGCGATAAATCGACATATGACTGTTACCACACTGAGTCTCAATCTTGTTGAAGGATCTGTCTCGTTTCTCTTTACACCAGACGCTGCAGAGCAGTTGAAAGCGGAACTTGTTGATTTGGTCAACCGGCTGAAGGCGATCGCCACTACTTCAGGAATCAGCAGCCAACGCCCCGCTCCTCAAACGCCGATGGAATATCAATACACCGGTGATGTTTTCTTGGAAATCTTCTGTAATCCGAATATTTGGCCATCCCCCTTTGCCGCAAAAGTACTAGTGACCGTTCGCGATGAGCGGATTCGATTGAGCACTGAAGCTGAGTTAACCCGAGTGATTGAGGATGTAAATCAATATCTAGAGACCGTTGGCTAAGCCTGACGGCCTCATTTGAACTCCTTCACAGTCAATCTTGTACAAGAAAATTTTAGTGAGCTAAAATAGTGGGCTGTCAGCCTTAGTGTTTTTTTGAAGTGAGTCATCCATGTTTAGACGGGTAGCTTGACGCCTTTGAGTCAGGCCATCAAGTGGATGTATGTGTATTCGAAGCAAAAAAATAGAGCAGTACTATGAAAAATCCATCGTTGCGTGCGTATCCGCGAAGCCAACCTGCGCAGGTCATTCCCACTCCCCAAGGGCAAGGCATTCTAGAGTGGTTGGAAGAATCTGGCCGGATGATGGCCCGCGAAGAAGATACAGATCCTGAACGGAAAGAAGAAGAAGAGGCGGACTTAAACGCATTGATGTCAGGTGATGATGGATTTGATGACGATGATGATGACGACGAACTAGAGCTTGAATAAGCTTCTAGCTGTTCACATCACTAATGAAAACATTCGAATAGAGCAGTTGTGGGGGCGTGTAGAGCAGCCCCCACAATTGTTTTAAGGTGAATGCCCACAACAATCACCATGTTTTGACTCAAAAGGAGCCTGAATCGGGCTTATACTATGGGGTGACGTTGGCTAGTCCACGTGACATTAGTGGTTTGAGGAGGAGTCAGGAACTCGTGGGTGCCAAAGCTGTTTCTCGTGTTAGTTCAATCATTTCCGGGCGATCGCTTTTTATTGGATTAAGTGCTGTTCTTGCCATTAGTGCAGTTTGCATAGAGAGTGCGGCACTCGGTGCTTTATCCATAACGCGACTTTTTCTACCAATGCTGCTAACAACTGCCATTGTTGCAGGCGTCGGCATTTGGGCTGTTCCGTTTTTACTCGCCCTCAAAACAGGGCAGTTTATTCGTGAAGAGGGTCCCAAGTCGCACATGGCTAAAGCTGGCACACCGACAATGGGAGGCCTATTTTTTATTCCAGTTGCGGTTTCGATGGCGCTTGCTCTGTCAGTCTTATCCCCCTCTGTCCTAGCCGTATCGTGCTTAACGATGGCATATGGGATCATTGGGTGGATTGATGATTGGCAAGTGATTCGTCGAAAGTCAAACAAGGGCATTTCTCCTCGAATGAAGTTGCTCTTGCAGATTTTGGCTTCATTGCTATTTTGCATCTGGCTATTTGTATTCGGCCCTGACGATATCACGCAGATTCAATTCCCATTTGGGTTCGTGTTACCTTTGGGCATTTTATTCTGGCCTCTAGCAGGATTCACGCCCGTCGCTCAAAGCAATGCGACAAATTTGACCGATGGACTCGATGGACTCGCCACTGGAACCAGTGCGATCGCCTTCTTAGGCCTTGCTGCCTTGATACTGTCAGACATGCCAGAACTTGCCGTATTTTGCGCGTGCATGTCAGGAGGGTGTCTAGGCTTTTTAGTCCATAATTGCAACCCAGCACAAGTATTCATGGGAGACACCGGTTCGCTTGCGCTAGGAGGCTCTATGGCAGCCGTTGCATTAGTCAGCAACACACTGTTTAGCTTGTTAATTTTGAGTGGTGTCTTTTTAATTGAAACGCTCTCCGTCATGGCGCAGGTGAGCTACTACAAAGCAACTAAAGATGAAAATGGAGTAGGCAAACGCCTGTTTAAGATGGCTCCGTTTCATCATCATCTTGAGCTAACCGGTTGGTCAGAGATTGATGTCGTGGGCTTTTTCTATGGAGTTGGCCTACTCTTGGCGATCGCCACCCTCGTAATGGCTTGGATCTAGCAGCTTCTTTCATCTGAAATACACGAGACCCTGGTGTATGAAATTAGAAAGATGATAGGACACTAACCATCGACCAATCTGCGGAAACTGTTTCAAAAAGAGGCGATCGGTACCAGTAAGAGCAAATTCAATGTCTTCTGATAAACACTGACGGCAATCAGCCCCTGCCTCATAAACAGCGCGACTCCGCTGAAAAAATGTACAACGATGGCTCCTATGTGAAGCTGAAGGCGCAATAACAGATTCTTTGGGGCAGGAACCTAGTGGTCGCGCAGACCAAGCATGTGAGCCATCCACATAGTCTTGAGTTTCATCGAAGCAAGCGCCCGCTCTCGACTCCTGGTACGCATCAGATTCGGGAACTCTAGGATATTTGGGCCACGGACAGCAGTCATAGGGTGAGGGTACTGAAACAATCATGGGTTCAATTCTCTGGGCACTAGACAGCATGCTTGAATAGCGCATCGAGATAGACACGAGCCGTGCGTCGATAGCTGCGCGTCGCATCTAAAGTCGTGCTCGTGCCATTTTGCAACAAGAACAGAGATAGGGCGGCCGAGAAAACACGATCCTGATCCCAGTCGGGGTGGGTTTCAAGGTAGTGGCTAAGAGATTCGTGCAAATCTTCAGGAATTTCAGCCAGGATGCTTACCGTTGCGTTCATAAACTTCTCCGATGACGTAAAAATGAGGCTTAAGTGTGCCGATGAGCACATATCCACAGCACAAACTGACGCTGCTGGTCTAAAAAATCCCTAACCCTTCTGAACGAACACAGAAGGGTTAGGACTTACTCAGGTCAGAGCGCCTTTGTAGGTAGGTGGGCATCATTCTGCGTCATCTATCCAGGAGCCGTCAATGCCATTTCTGTGAGTCCATTCGCTTTACAAAAAGATCGACCAAACGAGGAATAAGGGTTTGAGCCTAGTTTTCGTTACATT
>JBCBLF010000317.1:0-4578 GCA_038520475.1 Cyanobacteria bacterium J06627_8 | reverse complement strand
GCAGTGATGTCTCTATCGTCTTATGATTTCATTCTAGAGGCTCTTTTCTATGCAGTCTCACATTAAATTGGTATTAGATAGAGTTGAGCTTGAGCATAGTCGTGTTCTCCAAAGTGGCGCACTCGAACACGATCGTGAATTCGCAATCGTCGATCAATCGGGTCACTTTGTCAACGGTAAGCGTAATGCGAAGGTCCATAGATTACGCTCCAAATTCGATCACGAAGCCAACATCGTTTCACTTTGGGTGCAGGGAAGTAACCAGCCAACGGCTTTTCACCTCGAAAAAGAGCAGGACGAGCTCCAAACTTGGCTTAGTAACTACTTCGAATTTCCTGTTGAGGTTAAGCAAAATCTCGAGACCGGATTTCCAGACGATTTGGTATCTCCAGGACCAACGATCATTAGCACTGCAACACTAGAAGCGATCGCCTCGTGGTATCCAGAACTTGATGTGGAGGAGATTCGCCTCCGCTTCCGCGCAAACATTGAAATTTCGGGTGTTCCTCCGTTTTGGGAAGATCACCTGTTCAGCGAAGTCGAGAAAGTTGTTGATTTTCAGATTGGAGACGTTCGATTTAGGGGGATTAATCCCTCTCAACGCTGCGTCGTCATTACTCGCGGTTCTAAAACCGGAGATGCCTACCCAAGCTTTCAAAAAACATTTGTTGCCCAACGGAAAGCCAATTTACCGAAATGGGCAGAGCGATCGCAATTTAATCACTTCTACCGCCTGGCCATCAATACACAACTACCCGCTACCGAAGAAGGCAAAACGATTTCTATCAATGACACGCTCACAATCGACTCTTCTCATTAGTAATGGTGAGCTTTGCTTCAATCTAAAATGAATACTGGATCAGAATCTGCAATATCCAACTCATTCTTCACAGGCATGGAACTGATGGGTTATTGCATGACTGCGGGCTCGCATGTCATCAGAACCCCTCAAGCACGATCTTGCCCCGTGTTGAACCGCCTTCAATCTGAGCATGTGCTGTGCGCAGAGTCGCAGCATCAATCGTACCCGCGACTTCAGTGGCAGTAGAGCGAATACGCCCCGCATCAACCAGCGCCGTTACTTCGTTCAACAGCTTGCCTTGTTCTGCTATATCCGGCGTATCAAACAGCGATCGCGTAAACATCAATTCCCAGTGAATCGACACAGCTTTAGTCTTGAAAGCTCTGGCATTAAGCACCTCAGGATCATCGATCAAACCAAATCTCCCCTGTGGGGCAATGAGCTCAACAATATCAGCCAAATGTGATTCGGAGTGAGTCGTTGAGAATACAAAGCCAGGAGCGTCGAGCCCAAGAGCCTCGATCTGAGGTGTCATCGCCTGACGATGGTCAATCACATGATGAGCACCGCATTCGCGCACCCAATTCTGTGTTTCAGGACGCGAGGCCGTTGCAATCACCGTGAGATCCGTCAATGCCCGCAGCAACTGGACCGTGATCGAGCCAACGCCCCCTGCGCCACCAATGACCAAAATGACGTTTCCACCTTGCGCTGTGGGACGTTTCACATCCAGACGATCAAAGAGCATTTCCCATGCAGTGATTGATGTAAGCGGAAGGGCCGCAGCCTCTGCGTTATTTAGGCTAGTCGGTTTACGCCCAACAATGCGTTCATCCACCAGATGATACTCACTATTCGTACCAGGGCGAGCAATGGAACCGGCATAGAAAACGGCATCGCCTGGGTTAAAGTTCTGCACCTCAGCTCCGACTGCCTCGACAACGCCCGCAGCATCAAATCCAAGAATACGCCATTCATCTCCCTCAGGAGATACCCCCTTGCGCAGTTTTGTATCTACTGGATTAACCGAAACGGCGTCAATCTTGACGAGCAAATCCCGGCCTTCGGCTCTGGGCATCTCAAGGGTGATATCTTGCAAGGCATCTTCACGGTCAATCGGACCTGGTATTTTGTATCCAATCGCTTTCATTATCGGTCTCCAGTTAATTCAAGTTAAGTAAGTAAGCAAGTTGTACGTCGCTGAGGTAATGCTGCAAGAACCTACGTCTACAGCAACTATCCCTCGACGGTGAAGCTAGAAAAATTTTGTTGCCTCAGCTAGATAACACTGCGTTACTCACTAAAGAGATGAAGTGGAAGCTGTATCTGAGTACGGCTCTTACAAAGCGCCGTTTAGAGCTTTGTCATTTCATTCAACGTGAAGGATGCAACCGCACCTTCGGTTGCTTTCATATATTCCACAAGGTGAGTGTTGTTCATGTGGGTTTGCCAAAGCTCACGATTTTCCCAATTTTCGTAGAACACAAACATAGCTGGGTTTTCATCGTCTTGATGTAAATCGTACTGGATACACCCCGTCTCCTTAAGCGTTATCGGAATGAGCTTAAGGAGCTCAGCTTTAACCAATTCGATGTTGTCAGGATTAGCTTCGATTCTGGCGACAATTGTTAATGGCTTACTCATGTCAATTAACCTTGTTGCGTTGAGACACAAGCAGAATAAACTAGATGAGTACTTAATGTAAGTACGCACATTTTTGATATGTAGTATCCTTTTGTATACCTTTGGAGCTTGCGTATGGCTCATATTCGATATGACTGCACTCTAGGTTGTCCGGTCGAAGCAACGTTAGAGATCATTGGAGGAAAGTGGAAAGGGGTGATTCTGTATCATCTACTGTCAGAGACCAGTCGATTTAATGAACTGCGTCGGTTGATGCCAAACGTCACCCAACGAATGCTGACTAAACAGCTTCGCGAACTTGAAGCAGATAACTTGATTTCGAGGAAAGTCTATGCTGAAGTTCCACCAAAGGTAGAATATTCAATCACTGAGTATGGAAAAACGCTAGAACCGTTGATTCATGCGCTTCAGGCATGGGGATTACAACACTTGGAAAATAAAAAAGGACACCGGGTCAGTTGAACATTGGCTCGTATCCCTACAGCTAAGAAGAAAAATTTTCATCTGCTACCCAAACGCCGTTTTAGCAATTGGTGGTGGTTCCCTTTAAAGCCAATTCCTCGAGTTGGCGCATCGTTCTAATTATTGTGGAATCAGTTCACTACCAGAACTCTACAACTGTTGAAGTACATTTCGTTCAAGAAACAGTATCAACCCTGGCATCAGCATCTCTACTTCACAACCTGCATCATCTCATACTGCCAATGCTGCTAAAATCCAATGCCGCAAAACCTCCATATGATAAGGCATCTAGGGAGTCACGAAAAAAAATTCACTGATAGGTGCATCCGATTTGAGTTGGCAAACGTATATCTATTGAAATTTGACTGATAGGGCTGTGAATCAGGCAATCAGAGACGTTGGTGTGATGGATTATGAGGCCGATAGTGCACTCGTGACTCGGCTTTGGGAAGGGGAAGTAGGGGTAATGGGTACCCTCTATGACCGCTATGGGTGCTTAGTATACGGTATTGCTCTGAAAGGGTTACGTCGAGTTACAGACGCTGAAGATTTAACTCAGGAAGTGTTTTTGGATTTGCTGCGGACTCGTGCTTACACTCCCAGTCGAGGCTCCTTGGCCAGCTATTTGACAACGCTGACGCGATCGCGCGTGATTGATCGCCTCAGAGCCCAATCGATACGGCAGAAGTATCACAATCAGTTCCATACCCACCAGCCTACTGCTGACTCGACGACTCCAATGAAGCACCTGACCCAAGCCGAAAATCGTGATTTGGTCAGGCAAGCGCTATCACTTTTAACCACCCAACAGCGCCGCGTGCTTGAGATGAGCTATTACGAGGGATGTTCTCACAGCGACATTGCGAACCAGTTGGGGGTACCACTAGGAACGGTTAAGAGTTGGGCCAGACGAGGGCTGTTGCGACTTCGAGAAGAGTTAAGCAAACTTCGGGAGGATATCTCATGACGATGTCGCCTTTTTCCCAAGAAATTAAAGAATTAGCTGCTGGTTATGTCTTAGGAGATTTAACGTCAGATGAGGCTGAGTTATTTCAATCCTTGTTGGCTGAGCTGCCAGAATTGCATAAAGAAGTAGCCGATTTACAGGAAGCGCTGGCTATTATGCCCTATGGGCTGCCAAATACAGAGATATCAGATGAGGTGCGATCGCATCTGATGGCTAAGACCGAAGCTGAGCTGTCGATAGAATTGGCAACAGAGCCCATCTCTCTCAATTCACCCAAAATTCACGATCTTGAATCGACTCAGCAGCCAACATTATCGCGATCGCGACAATGGTTACCGTGGCTGGTGAGTAGCGTAGCTGCAGGTCTTGCTATCGTGTGCGGTGTTGCGACATTGCGTCTAAGTAGCCAAGTTCGTTTTTTACAGGCGCAGTCTGAGCTGACAGCCGATCAGGTTAGCATTGTCCACACGTGGCTAGGGCTCCAAGACATTTTGCAAGACCATCAGCGATCGCTTAGTAATCCTAATGGTCCTGTTGATTTTGTAGTGGGTAGACCAAGCGATATTCTCGACTTGCTGAGTGATTTGCAAACCACGCAAGCCGCTCTACCTCTACTGCCTCAAGGAAAATTACTTGGTGGAAGTAACTGTCAGATTGGCAAGGCCCAGGGGTTGCGGCTGACCTATCAACTTTCTGCAAATCA
>JBCBLF010000316.1:0-4585 GCA_038520475.1 Cyanobacteria bacterium J06627_8 | reverse complement strand
GTGTAAGCCCGAATCGGCTCTTTGATGAACCGAATGTAGAGATGTCGGAAGGTTGATTTGACCACGCGAGGTAAGCCAAAATCAATGGGCACCAGGCGATCGGGAAGTTTCCAGTCTGGGCATGCCAGTTCGTCTGGATGACAAAGCGGGAATTGAATTGCACTAAGGTCAGAACACAGTCCCATGGCTTGAGATGCGCGAATGGTTGGGACGTCTTCAGGCGCCACTTCGAGTAAATCGATGAGTGCTCGATCCAGTGCAAAGACGTTTGTAGAAGCTGCCAGACAACCCAGTGCCTTGGGTTCACCCCCGCTAGGACCATTGCCTTCATGGCCGATAATGCCATCAATCACGGTCAAGTCAGGGGCGATCGCCCTTGCAGTTTCAACCAGCATGCGACCAAACTTATCGCGATCTTTTCCGGCTTCCATGTGCCACCAGGCTTTCATTTTGCCTGGAACGCAACCAAATAGATTCTTGACGCCCAATGTCATCGTCAACTGCATGTGGGATTTAACCTTAGGCAAATTAATCACCACATCTGCTTTCATGGCCTCTTTACACAGCCGCAGGTGATTAAATTCGTCGCTAACGGTGTCATATCGCTTGCCACTGAATTCTTGAATCGGCACATTGAGCGTGTCAAGCCATGGCAAATATCCATTTGCTTTTGCAACGCCATAGGCACTCCCAAATGCTGGACTGTCTCCTAAAAATGGCTGTCCTCCTGTCTCAATAACCAGTTGGGCAACGCAATAGACAACCTCAGGACGAGTCGTGCATTCTTTCGTTGGGCGTGACCCAGTGAGCAGATTCGGCTTCAGCAGAACGCGATCGCCTGATTTGACGAATGCTTGAATGCCACCCAGAGGAGCCAACACTGCTTCAATGGACTGACGCAGCTGATTCACGTCATATGTTTCTGCACGAATGAGACTAACGGTTGCATCCGATTGGGTTGAAGTAGGATCTGTGGGTGTTGGCATAGAAACACAAATTGAGTGAACGTCAGAATTCTGTGATTGAGGTGTGACTCGTTCTGCACGCAGATGAACCAGTAACCGTCACGGGGTCCTTCAGCGAGCGCGACTCAGAGCCGTGACGCGGTCAGCGTCCATAAACACATCTTCACCTTGAAGTTGGCTAATTGGCGGCTTTATTTCCACCTTAATTACGTTTTCTACGTTAATGAAAACGCTTTGCTCTGGCAAATGAAGAATCCACCACTCTTTCTTCAATATGTGGCGAACCTGGACCTGGAAGCCTTGCTGAGTGGAGGCAGTCGTCTCCAATGAGCTATTCACGGTGAATGTTTCATTCCGACCGTCCATGTAATAGAAGGTCAGTTCACTATACGTCGATTCACCGAACGCTTCTTCACTGTAGGTAGGCTCGCTGTAAGGTGCTTCACTATGCATCGACTCTCTCCAATTTAGGTGACGATGTTGAATAGTTCTATTTAACGACTAAATCAATAAATCAACCAACGAGTGTAATTGTTTGTGTTTAGTCTTAGACCAAATCCCGTTTGGAAAACCTCGCAATGACGCTTGGTGGAATCCCCACGCCGTGGAAATTCCATGAAACATGAAACCTGGTTTTTATCTCCGGATCTGGTATTGGAATAGACTACCTGCCTTGAATTTGACTCATTGTGTCCAGGTCCAGCACACGCTGAAGCGTTTCTTCATCCATTAGCCCCTTTTCTAGGACCAGTTGACGAAGCGACTTTCCAGTGTCTAAAGATTCTTTGGCGATCGCCGCTGCATTGAGATATCCAATATGGGGATTGAGCGCAGTTACCAATGCTAAGCTTCCTTCTGCGTAGGCTAAACATCGGTCCTTATTGACCGTGATGCCGACTAAACAGCGTTCAGTTAGGGCGCTAAGGGTATTGCCCAAAATCTCAATGCTGTGAATGAGATTGTAGGCAATGAGCGGCATCATCACGTTGAGTTCGAGCTGACCTGCCTGAGCCGCAAGGGCGATCGCACTGTCGTAGCCCATGACCTGAAAGCAGACCATTGAAGTCATTTCAGCCATCACAGGATTGTATTTTCCTGGCATGATGGAAGACCCCGGTTGAACAGGTGGGAGCTGAATTTCTTTAAACCCTGTTTTAGGGCCAGAATCCATGAGCCGAAGATCGTGAGAAATTTTGGCACAATCTTGAGCAAGGTTTCGGAGAGAACCAGAAACATGAACAAATGGGGCCATACTTTGCATCGCGGCCATGGGATGGGGTGCAGGTTGCAATGGTTTTTGAATGAGAGCGCTTAGAACCTCTGCCACTCGGACTCGATAGTGAGGATGAGTGTTGAGCCCAGTCCCTGCGGCACTCCCCCCAAGCCCGAGCTGCATCAAGTCTTCGGCAGCCTGCTGCAAACGACGGTGATGGTCGCTCAAAATCAGTGCCCACGCTTGAAATCCTTCACCTACCCGCACAGGAACCGCATCCTGTAGGTGCGTTCGCCCAGACTTAACAATTGGTTGGAATTCAGTGGCCTTCGCCTGTAAGGTGGCGATCGCCGCTTCGAGTGCTGGAAACAGGGTGTGCTCTAGGGCCAGTAATCCCCCGATACGAATTGCAGTCGGAATGACATCGTTGGTCGATTGCCCATAATTCACGTGGTCGTTGGGATTCACTCGCTGATAGTTACCCTTCTTGTCACCTAAGATTTCTAACGCCCGGTTGGCAAGCACTTCGTTGACGTTCATGTGATGTGAGGTGCCGGCTCCAGCCTGATACACATCGACGACGAACTGATCGCGAAGCTGTCCGGTCAGAATCTCGTCTGCTGCTTGAACAATCGCCGCACTAATATCCTTCGGAATGCAGTCAAGCTCACCATTGACCGTTGCTGTGGCTTTCTTGATGAGGACACATGCGTCAACATAGGTCGCAAGTGGACGGCTGTCACTGATTGGGAAATTTTCGATCGCGCGTAGGGTTTGGATGCCGTAGTAGAGATCATCCGGGATGTGTCGTTCTCCCATCGAATCTCTTTCAATGCGGCTTTCAGGGGCGATCGCCATAATGACTCCTCAGCTAAATCGACGATACAAACAGACAACACCTTAACTTAGAGTCAGGTTCATAGAAAGTATATGACTTTAGTCGATTTGTATCGCACCACTAAAGGGAGCCGCACAGCTCCCTCTCAAACAATGTCCTAAAGCCAGTGACTATGACTACATCACAGGACCTGCTAGAGGTTAGAAAAAATGAGGATTTTGGATGCGCCATGTGCATCCAAAATCCTCATTCTCTCCTCACTTAGCGAAAGCGGTATCACAGATTTATCGCTCGCCGTCTTGCCCTAAAGAAACTAGCGACGGCCATAAACCTGTGTTGCAAGAACTAGATTCCGACGCCGAGCTCTCCAGTGTAAAGCGTTAACTCGACACTCCCAATGACATCACCGATGCGCATCGGCTCAGAACCAGACGTGTGATACTGCATGGACTGCAATGGCTCATCCTTATCCTGAAAGTCATCAGCGTCATCAAACACATAGATGAACGTGTTCGACCTGAACTTCTTCACTCCGGCGATGTCGATATCGGCGGTGAATTCTTCTCCAAGTTCGACCTCACCCTTGAAGTAGGTACGGCCTTTGTTTTCAAACACATCAGAGATGTTCTTGCGGTCTGACACAACGATATATGACAAGTCGTCATCATCGTCATCTCCATTGACCGTTGCCTTATCAGGGTCTTGTCCAGTTAAGACATCCGTGCCGCCAACATACTTGAAGGTCAGCGCCGTAGGTTTTCCAAGTCGCTTGGATAGATCCGTTCTAGAGTTGGGCGAATTAATCAACGATCTGTCGATGGTTTCCGCTTTCACATTTAGCAATACAGCTAAGATACTGTCATCCAATTCGACAACGGTGTCGTTACCAGATTGCTCAAAAGACAGATCGTCGATCGAGACATCCTGGAAGAACAGGCGATCGCTTCCATTACGTCCAAACTCGCGAATCGTTTTCGTTCCCGAACCAGCAATGACGAACGTATCATTGCCGCGACCACCAACAAGCAAATCATCGCCATCGCCACCATTTAGGAGAGTATTGCCCCCTGTTGCGAGTAAGATATCGTCTCCGTCATCCCCTTGAAGAACATCGTCACCCTGTCCACCGACAATTAAATCATCTCCGTCTCCCCCAGTGATGACGTCATCACCACGACCGCCTAGCAGGCGATCGTCATCCTTGCCTCCACTGATATCGTCATCACCAGAACCTCCTTGAATCCGATCATCTCCCTCTCCCCCGCGTAGAGTGTCATCCCCCTTCGAGCCAATAATGACGTCATTGCCCTTGCCGCCATCGATAATGTCATCTCCCTGGCTACCAATGAGCTTATCGTTTCCTTTCCCGCCATCAATGGTGTCATTGCCTTTGCCACCCCTGACTTTGTCGTTTCCGCTGTCGCCATAAAGCTCGTCATGGCCACCTCGTCCAACTACGCGGTCGTCACCCCCTCGACCCCGTAAGATATCGTCTAGATTTCCACCTCGAATCTTATCCTTTCGTTTTCCAACAACGAGAAAGAATTGATTCACGTTTACGTTCACAAC
>JBCBLF010000315.1:0-4594 GCA_038520475.1 Cyanobacteria bacterium J06627_8 | reverse complement strand
CTCACTCCAACATTTGGGACAACGAAGTTATGCTCAGCTGATCGACAAAAGCTATAGGCTGACTCAGTTCGTTGTTGAAGAAATTCAGAAACGACCATTTCTCACGCTAGCCAGTATCCCTGAAATGAATATCGTATGTTTTCGAGGGACGCCGGCCTATATCCATTCAGACGGTTGGGATGATTGGAATACAGCATTGCAAAACGAGCTGCTTCAGGTTCACAATGTCTTTCTCTCACTACCGCTCTATCGAGGCGATCGCTGGCTCCGTATGGTGTTGCTCAATCCATACACGGATTTATCGCATTTAGCAGAACTGTTTCAAGCAATCGATGCATTTTTCGATGCATACGAAATAAGGTAAGAGCGATCGTCTCATCGGCACATTGACGGAAGTAAAGATTATGAAACGTATCCTGACAGAACTATTCTGATCCTCTACAGTAAATTTTGTTCGTTCAATTACAATTGAAGACATCTTAGCTATGGCCTGAACATTGTTATGGCAATGCATTGTGTAGCTACAATAATGCTCTAAGACAAGTGATGTTGGCTACATGATAAGAATGATATCGCTGATTTCAAGGATCGGTCAGCTCAATACTGATAGTTATCCTCCAGGTGACTCATCTTCTGGCAATATCAATTCTTTTGATTAACGCATGATTTGAATGTGTAGAGCCCGCCCAGCTCGCAGACTGCGTAAGAACTATTGCTGTATCCATTTCAGGAACTAGGACCAACAACCAATTTGGTAAGCTCCTCAAATTTATAACAACGAACGTTGGCGCGCTACTCACGTCAATACTTCTCGTTCCTTCGTGAATGTTGGCAAGTTACGTTAACGGACGCATTGAAACATAGCTCAGTCAGATGCATTAGCAGTCGATGACTTGAGTCATTCAAAGTCCCAATTGCTTTGCTCAGACAATGTTCACCATTTACATACGTGTGCAATCCCTTATCACTCAGGACACCTTATTATGGCCACAATTAACGGTACACCTGGTAGAGACGTCTTAAACGGGGACACCATTAGCTCTGACCTGAACGATTTTATCTCTGGCGGAAGTGGAAATGACACCATTAGAGGACTCGAAGGTAGCGATTTTCTTGGTCATGTCATCATAAGAAATGGGTTCTTCACAGTTCGCCAAATGATTGAACCCGGCAATGACGTTTTACTGGGTGGCAATGCCACCGATAGTATCGGTGGTGGCGATGGCAACGATATCATCGAAGGCGGCGGCGACGATGATTTTCTAGGAAACATTCGCATATTACTTGATTCAACGGAAATTCGAACCTTCGATCCAGGGAGCGATCGCATTTCTGGTAATGCAGGCAATGACTCATTAAGCGGTGGTCCAGGCAATGACCAGCTTTTTGGAGGCGAAGGGAGTGACTTCATGGGCCAATATTCACTCAGACTGAGAGTTTCTGGAGCCGCTTCCGCTAACCTCAATACATCCGGGACTGATGCCGGAAATGATCGTCTGGACGGAGAAAACGGTGACGATACGATAGGAGGCGGAACTGGCAACGATCGTATCTTCGGCAACAGTGGAGATGACACAATCGGCCACTCCAGTTTTCAACTCAACACGACGTTCTCCACTCCAGAATTTTCAGGTTCAATCTTCCTGCAAATCAATACGACCGATCCAGGCAACGACCGAATCAGCGGTGGAAGTGGCGACGACCGAGTCAGTGGTGGACCTGGCAACGATACGCTTCTTGGTGGTACGGGCGATGATTATCTTGGAGAATATGCTGTAACTGACAACGTCGATTTAGAGGCTATTAATGACCTCGTAGGCATATCCGTATCAGAATTTGCCGCCACACCCTTTAGAGGCAGCGACCCCGGCAATGATGTTCTAAATGGGGGAGCCGGAAATGACATTATGACCGGAGGCAGAGGCAACGACACACTACTCGGAAAAGGTGGAGCTGATCAACTTGTGGGGGTGAGTCTCAGATCGTTGCGTCGGGCTGGGAGACGAGAGGTAGATAGCTTGAGAGGAGGTAACGGCGCAGACACCTTCGTCCTCGGGCAGGGTCGAGCCGTGTTTTACAACGACAGAAATTCACGTTCGGCTGGGTTAGGAGACTATGCCATTATCGAAGACTTCAGAAAGCGAAGCGATCGCATTCAGCTCGTCGGTAGGGCTGAAAATTATCAACTAGGCGCGTCTCCAATTCGGGGAGAACGCGGCACGGCTATTTTCTTAGATCGAGGAGAAAGAACACCAGAATTGATTGCGATTGTTCAAGGAAGTTCGTTTAGAAACTTCAATCGTGGATTTACATTTGTGTAATCCCAAATTTTGCGTAATCCCAAGTATTGTTTTCTCTAAAACTCGCTATGAAGGGTGTCTTGCTAAGCAGGGCACCCCTTACTCATGATCTTTGTTGGGGGATATGCTGGGGATTTGATCATCATGCATTCAACAGAAATGTCTTTATGAATAAGATGGTGGCATAAAACTGATAATCTGCATTTTTCTTTTTGGCAAAACCATGCCCTTCGTCCTTCGCAACAAGATACCAAACTGGAACGTCCTTTTGACGTACGATTGAAGCCATCTGATCAGCTTCTCCAAGCGGCACTCGGGGGTCATTCGCCCCATGAATAATAAACAATGGCTTCTTTATCTTATCTGCATTGTTTACTGGAGAAATGTTCAGCAAGAATTCTCGCATCGCTGGGTCACGTTCATCACCATACTCAACACGTCGCAAATCCCGTCGATAACTTTTTGTATTCTCTAAAAACGTCACAAAATTAGAGATGCCAACAATATCAATCGACGCAGAAATGCGATCGCCATAGTGAGTCGCCACCGCCAGAGACATATATCCTCCATAGCTACCACCCGTCACCAAAATGCGATCGCTATCTAGATCAGGTTGTGTGGCAATCCAGTCGAGCAATGAACCAATATCTCTAACGGAGTCTTCACGCAGATAACCGTTGTCTAGCTTCAGGAAAGTTTTTCCATACCCCGAGGAACCTCGAACGTTAGGAAATAGCAGCGCCACACCCAAATGATTCAAGTAAAAATTGTTCCGTCCTAGAAAATAAGGTCGAAATTGCCCTTCTGGCCCTCCGTGAATACTAATCACAACAGGCCGTTTTCCAGTGAATTCTGATGGTGGACGATAGAGAAATCCAGAGATGAGTCGGTCGTCAAAACTCGTCCATTCCACCAGCTCCGGTTCAGAGAAGGTCTTGATGTTGAGTCCCCCGGTTTCGCTTTGGGTCCAGCGCTCCAGCTGATTTGTTGTGAAGTTTAATGAGTAAACATCAGCCGTTGATCGGGCTGAGATTAGCGTAAATCCAAGATCTTCATTGTTGGAGTGCCATCTTAATCCAGATATAATGCCGACTGGAAGCTGCGGGAGCGATCGCCGCTCTCGAGTTGCGGTATTCATCACATATAGCCGTCCGATGCCATTTTCATTAGCCGTGAAAGCAAGCCACTTCCCGTCATCTGACAAACAAATTGATTCAATATCCCAATCAATATCGTCAGTAAGCAAGCTATAGCTTTGAGTCTCTAAATCAAAAGAATATAATCGAAGAAACTCCGACTGGCGATCGCACAGCACATACAACCATCGTGGATCTGGAGAAAATGCCGCACCTTGATAAGACACCGTTTCACCCTCTAGCGTATCGGTGAGCTGTGTGCGCTCTCCAGTCTCCACGTCGAAAAGCCACAAATAGCTCTCAGTGATAGAGATGTATTGAAGGACAACAACCCGGCGATCGCCCGGTTCCCAATCAAGAGGAAACCACCCACCACCATCCACTTCAGCCATTAAGCGATTTGTTTTTGGCTCCAGCGGGTCAATCACATACAAATCGGAATCTTTGCCGTTACGCCGAGTAGAGGTATAACAGAGGCGATCGCCCGCTTGTGACCAGATTCCTCGACTGTTGCGAGAGGTCCCATCCGTTAGCATCGTGACAGTTCCAGTCTCGACGTCATAGCGAAACGTCTGACTAAACTCATTGCCTCCAATATCCTTACTAAATACAAAATACTCACCACGTTTGGGAGAGTAGCTCGCGCGCGACACTCGCTCCGGGAAAAAAGTCAGCTGTGACCGACACCCCAACGGCATCGTCACCTCATGGACTTGAGCCGTATCACCAAATCGGGTTGAAATCAGCATGTCGCGTCGAATGGGATGCCAGCTCGACAGCGATGCGGAGCGAAACTCGGTGTAGCGGTTGACCTGTTCAACAAGCGACATCGGGACAGATGGAATATCTTGGAGAATCAGAGCATCGTTGGGCTGGAAGATGTCAGACATATCACTGGATATTTGGAAAAAGATACTATAGGTCTATAGAGTACCAGTCATGACTTGAGATGTAGCCCAGGTATTGAAGTAGGATGACGCCGATGATTGCTCAACCTCAACCCTCTCAGATTTATTCTCAAAATGAGTATCTGGATTTTGAAACCGCATCGGACCAGCGCCACGAATTTCTGGATGGAGACATCGTACCGATGACTGGAGGAACTCCTAATCACAACCGTGTGATTCGTAATGTATGTACAGCTCTCACAGTCGGTTT
>JBCBLF010000314.1:0-4612 GCA_038520475.1 Cyanobacteria bacterium J06627_8 | reverse complement strand
GACGATTTCTAGCATTTTCTATGCAGGTCTCAGTGCCTGGGTTGAGAAACACAACTTCCGTTGCGTAAACGATAGCTATTTCTAACAGATCTGAATAGCACCCCTCCACGACCCAGTTTTGCTCTGAATCAATGAACTTCAGGATTTCCAATTTACTCGCATCTAGCGATCGCCGCCTTGGCGGTTCTATACCAGGCTCCCAAGCCACCATATCCAAATCCATATGCGAACAGCCCAAACTCGCGGACTTCTCCTTCGCATACGTCGACTTCCCAGAACCTGAATTGCCAAATACTACAATTCGCTTCAAATGTACTCCTCGCGTTTAAAACGCATAATGGGGGCGAGAATCCTCTAATGCTTGCCAGGATGACAATTACGGCAGTGGCTCCAAACGAATTGTTACTGTTCCTTCCAATCGGGGCGACGAAAGTCTTCCATATCCATAGACTCGAGCACGTTCAACTGCGACTCTGGAATATTGAAATTGCCGCCGAGGAATAGTAACTTCAATTTGTTGAGTTTTGATAGAGTGCTGACATCAGATAATCGATTATCTGCCACCCCCAGTTCCTCCAGAACTATCAGCCTTTCTACACCTTGTAACGATTCAATTCCCGTATGCCAGAGATACAAAACTCGTAACCTCTCTAGGCTAAAGATATCTGAAGGCACGCTAGGTATTGGGTTCTCTGAAAGGTTCAATGTACTTAGATTCGGAGTGTTCTGTAAGAACTTCGTGTTCGATATTGTGTTTCCACTCAGGTCAAGTGAATGGAGGCAATCAAGAGTGTTCTGAAAGTGTATCTGCTCGATGGCATTGCGAGACAAGTTCAAAGTTCGCAGTCTGTAACACACTGCAAATTCCACCACAGGGCCGAATTCATTATCTGCAGCCTCAAGAGTTCGGAGTCTTGGGTGTGAGGTAAGTGGTGACAAATGCACCAGATTATTACCACTCACATTCAAATTGGTCAGAAAAGAACATGACCTTAATGGTGCAATGTCAGTGATTGCGTTCTCGCTAAGATTCAGCCATGTGATCTTATGCTCACTCGTCAGCGGAGAGAGATCGGTGACTTGGTTACCGTGTAAATCTAATGCTGGAAGTTTCTTTAATTTACCCAGAGGAGAAATATCATCAATGTTGTTTTTCTCCAGAAATAGGCCCGTCAGCTTCTCTAGTGAGCACAATGGAGCGATATCACCAATCTTGTTGTGGCCAAGATGCAGCTTACGGAGATTGCTCAGTTGCTCGATACCTTTAAGGGACCGAATCCCCAGGCGACGAGCATTCAACTCCTGAATTTCACCAACATCAGACTTACCAGTCCGGGCAATTGCCTCCGCAAGATTATTGTCATGAATGTGCTCTAAACCGCGCATACAGAATGGTCCATACTTCCCAACGTAATCTAACGTTTCGGCTCACCGGTATCAGATAGCTTCTCAATTCTAGCCAGAACTCCATGTTTCATCGGGTGCACTCATATCGTTAGGTGGCGATCGCCGATGTGGAGAAAACAGTCATATCTATGATCATAGAAAAATGCCGAGTTTCTCTTCATCAACCCAGCCTACGACGATTTGAGTTAGCACTGAAGATCCGGATAAATCCTACATTCCTAGCGTCTTTCACTCAGTAGCACCTGTTTTATAATTGAATGATGCAAACGCTTATCCTGACTCGACCTGACGACTGGCATTTACATCTACGCGACGGCGCAGCACTGAAGGCTGTTTTACCTCATACGGTGCGTCAGTTTGCCCGTGCCATTGTGATGCCCAATTTGAAGCCCCCAGTACGTTCGCTAGCGGATGCTACGGCCTATCGCGATCGCATCATCGCCGCCATTCCAACTGGCAAACAGTTTGAGCCACTGATGACGCTCTACCTTACCGACAATACGAGCCCGGAAGAGATTATTGCAGCTAAAGCCTCTGAGTTTGTCAAAGCAGTCAAATACTACCCAGCTGGTGCAACGACTAATTCAGAGTCCGGCGTGACCGATATTCGTAAATGCGATCGCGTCTTTGAAGCCATGCAACAGGTCGACATGCCGCTATTGCTGCATGGAGAAGTAACCGATAACGATGTTGATGTGTTCGATCGCGAGAAAGTATTTATCGAACAACAGTTGATCCCCCTCAAGCAACGATTTCCTAAACTGCGCGTGGTGCTTGAGCACATTACCACCTCAGATGCTGTGAAGTTTGTCTTGGCTGCCAACAACATCGCTGCAACGATCACACCCCAACATCTATTGTTTAACCGCAATATGCTATTCAAAGGGGGGATGCGTCCTCATTTTTATTGCCTACCCATTTTGAAACGGGAGCAGCATCGCCAAGCACTTTTGCAAGCGGCCACATCTGGCAATCCTAAGTTTTTTCTTGGCACCGATAGCGCCCCCCATACCCGCAATAGCAAAGAAAGTGCCTGTGGCTGTGCAGGTTGCTTTTCAGCTCTACACGCTATGGAGTTGTATGCAAAAGCGTTTGAGAGCGCTGATGCCCTTGATAAACTTGAAGCGTTTGCGAGTTTCTATGGGCCAGATTTCTATCAGCTTCCACGCAATACCGAACAGATTACCTTGACCAAGACGACCTGGCGTATTCCTGACGAAGTGCCCTTTACGGAAGTTGGGCTTGTGCCTTTGTGGGCAGGTAATGAGATGACATGGCAAATGACGTGACCCTCACTCACGAATGCTCATGACAGCATCGTTACGAAACAGGTTAATCTGCATTTTCCTAGTCAGTTAACCTTCTGGTTGAGCAGCTATCGATCGTCTCTCCTGCAAAATCGACAAAACTTTCTTTTCTATTCTGCTCCAACCAGGCTGTTAGCTAGCATCTTGCTGTTCGTCGCTTAGCTCAAGCTTATGCATCCGTAGAAGCTTCCAGCCAACAGCAGCGAACCAGGCCGCCAACAAAAGCTGACACCCGAACTGGACTACTGGGCTGATCAAATATGGATATGACCAGATCACGTCGCCCACAGTGGTGACAAACCCGAGTGCGACGATGGGTGTGCCAAACGCTCCACGTCTCATAGCCAAGCTCAGGATGAAAGTGGCGATCGCCATCAAGAGACCAACTGCATGCAGGCCACCGTAGAAGATGGCTACGATGAGCTCGGCAACCGCAGGGTCGCTGATATGGAGGCCGTAGACGGGATAGACCAGCCGTCCTTGAACGATGATGAGTACGCTGAGAACGGGAATGATGATAGCTAGAATCCCACAACCAATCACGGCAAGGACGTTCGATTCCCTCGCAAGGCTCAGGTAGAGAGCAACCAGCGCAGGAATCAGGGATGTGGACGCAAAGAACAAGACTTCGCTAACGAGCGAGAGCAAAAGTCTATTTTCCTCAACCCAACCAAGGATCTCCGCACCAGTGGCAGGCGGTGGACCCGCCATCATATCAAGGCCGTATCCGATGAAGAAGAGGACACCGCTGATGACGAATGCTCCTCCTCCAACAGTGAAGAGCTCTGTCCTATTAGTCGACATAACAAGACCAGTTAGAGATCTTTTGCTCCAGACGAGCAATCATTGCATGCCCCCTCCCACGGCTAGGTTCGATACCGTTGCCATCCCACTTCAGGATTACACGATCAATTGGTTTCATCGACATGTCCGGCTAACGTCTGACTAAGCATCAAAATAGAGCGCAAGCGAAAAAATTATGCGCTTCAGTCACTTGTTAGGGCGAGTGCCCAATGGTATCCAGGTGGCTGGAGGTCGTTCTTCGAATTGTGGAAGATCATCACAGATATCATGCCATTGAGCCTTGGAACCTACAAAGATATGTGACTCTGGCTTTATACCTGGATCTCCTTCAACAGTACCTAACGTTATCGAAGTGATTTTGCCTCTGACGGTTCCGGCCAACGACGAACCACACTCACCACAAAAACACCATCCACCATCAGGGGATGGTTCATATACTTTTACAAGGTCTTCTCCTGAAATCCATTTAAAGTCATCCGGATTGCAATCAGCATACGTTGCAAAGGCAGCACCATGCTGTCGCCTACACATAGAACAATGGCAGTGATCTGCATTAAAGAGTGGCCCAGCGATTTCGTAGCGAACTTTGCCGCACAAACATCCACCTGTAATTGCCATCTTGATTTCTCCTCTATGCCTCCTTAAGGCTCTTAGAAGGCTCTTGGTTCGCAGTTTCAAGAACTTTGTGGCCCTACAATTGGCTTCAGTCAATCCGCTGCACTAGTTTTTTTAGTTGGCTCCTGTTCGAATATAAACTGATGCACCGCTACTGCAGTGTTTGCATTTGCAGTTAGGCCACAATCTTGAAATCCTGCTTTCGCTGCGACAACCTTAGAAAACTCGTTCGTCGGTGCTATTGGAGCGACCACCCGATCATAGCCAAGCTCATCAAGAGCATACTGAGCGAGTGCCGTAGCAATCTCTGTCGCGTATCCTTTCCGCCTTGCGCTTGGCATGACTGCGTACATGATTTCTACCGTTTCTTGATCATGCGGAGTCAATCCGCAAAAACCTACGAATGTCCTTGTCGTTAGCTCTTCGATCGCAAAAGCAAGCATCGGATGCTCAGAGTCGTATGATCTGATAGTAGCCTT
>JBCBLF010000313.1:0-4656 GCA_038520475.1 Cyanobacteria bacterium J06627_8 | reverse complement strand
CTGCTCAGTCAACTCATCAGTGGGGACATTGATAGCGACATTCAGATGCGTCACATACAGATTAAGGGGTACGGAGTACAGCGCGCTTTACAACCCTGGACAGGAATAATTGCCCTGAACAATGAGCCTAGAGCTTTTTAAGAATGACGTATTTGGTGCGGTCGATCAGCCTTATTGAGGGTAAACAAAATTTAGGTGAACTGTGATTTAGACAAACTGTGGTTAAGGGGGCACTGGCTGTGCACCGATTTACGTCTATCAAGCGTGCAATAACCCACCAAACAACCTCCTCCGAACGAGCGCTGTCGATTGATGCATCTCCCAGTTTTCGTGCGTGGCGTCGACGATTTATGTCCCAGCGCTTAACCCTGGGGCTCCGCATTGCTATTGTTGCCTACTTCACCTTTTTTCTACTCAGAATTACGTTCTTTCTCGTGCAATCGCCTGCCAACGACACCACGTGGTTCCAGATGGCGATTGTGACTGAAGCTGGGCTCTTCTTATTTTTGGGATTGCAGCAGACACCGATTGGTCGTCGTCACCCAGAATTTCTCTTTCTCGGCGCATCGTTGACTGTAACGCTGGTTGAGCAAATTTGGGCAACGCTAAACGGCATCGCATTTCCTGGCCTCTTTGCATGGACTCTTGTCTTTTTGACGCAAGCCACTTTGATTCCAGTTCAGTGGCCGTTTCATCTCATGGCTCAACTTGGAACCGTTGGATACTATTACGGGGTGAATACAGCGTTGGGGCTACAGCCGAGTTACCAATCCCTATGGGAACCACAGCAACTGCTGTACTTGTTTTGGTTTTGCTGTATTAGCAATCTATCGGTACATCTTGCGGAACGATTACGATGGTCCGAGATTCAGGCTCAGCGATCGCTCGAAGCAGAAAAAGCACGGTCGGAACGATTGTTGCTGAATATCTTGCCAAAAGTCGTGGCTAGCAAGCTGAAAGAAAAACAACGGGCGATCGCCGATAGTTTTGCTGACGTCACCGTGCTCTTTGCTGACATTGTCGGGTTCACTCAAATTGCAGCAGGGATTCCTCCCCATGATGTGGTGGATCTGCTGAACTACATTTTTTCAGCCTTTGACTCATTGGCAGACAAACATGGGCTAGAAAAAATCAAAACGATTGGCGATGCCTATATGGTCGTGGGCGGGCTCCCCATGGAAATCGATAACCATGCAGAGGCGATCGCTGACATGGCCCTAGACATGATTAAAACAATGGAGCACCTGAGTCAGGAAAAAGGGCAGCTGTTCCAAATCCGAATTGGCATCAACACAGGTCCGGTTATTGCTGGGGTCATTGGACGAAAAAAATTCATCTATGACCTATGGGGTGATGCCGTTAACATTGCCAGTCGAATGGAATCCCAAGGCGTTGCTAACTGCATTCAGGTTACGGAGAATGTGGTGAATCGGTTGGGCGATCGCTACATCTTCGAAAAGCGCGGAGTTGTTCACATCAAAGGCAAAGGGAACATGATGACCTATTTTCTGAAGGATAAACAGCCCGATCGTCAGCTCCATTCCAATCCGTGATGTGACTCTAATCACAACTTTCTCAAAAAAACTAGCGCCGAATGACGGCATCTTTTTCCTGTTGGGAGACGCCAAGCGAACGACTCCGATCAGTAGGCCTCGATTCCGCTCAACCGACATTCCCTGAGCGAAGCCGCTGGCGAAGCCCCTCTAGAAGGAAGAGACAGGGAACATGTGAACGGTTTTAGAGAATTGATATGAGGCTCATTGAGCCGGGAAATAGAGGCTTAGATAACTTGAGAGAAGGGCTTCACCAAAAAATACCGTAATCGCAGCGCCCAGCGCCAGATAAGGACCAAACGGCATCTGTTGGCGTCGCTTCAATCGGCCAAATACCATTGCTCCTCCACCAGCGACAGCACCCAACACACAGGCCAAAAACGAAGCTAGCAGTAGATATTTCCAACCGAGCCATGCGCCCATCATGGCAGCGAGTTTGGCATCGCCACCACCCATGGCTGTTCGCCCAAAAATAGCAGACCCAAAAATTGTGATCAGGTCAAACAGCCAAATGCCGACCACGATGCCAATGACGCTGCCAAACGCGTAAACGATAGCGCCAGAAAGTTGTCCATCGATCCACCCCAATATGCTCTGAACCACGACTCCAAGCACAAGACCCGATTTAGTCATAGGGGAGGGTAATGTGAGCGTATCCAGATCGATAAGAGCCAGGGCAAAGAGCCAGCTTAAAAACAGCCACATTCCAACAATCGTGACGGGGGAATCAAATACCAAAAATGTACCTAAAAAGAGAAGACCCGTGACAACTTCCACTAATGGATATCGGAAGGCGATCGCCGTTCGACAATATCGGCATCGTCCTCTAAGCCATAGCCATCCAAGAATTGGCACGTTGTCATAGGGTTTAAGCTGGTGTTCACATCGGGGGCATCGAGACGGGGGATGAAGCAGAGACAACCCCTCAGGCAACCGATAGACAACAACGTTCAAAAAGCTTCCAATGGATGCCCCAAGAATAAACACCAAAACAGACACAGTACGTTTTTAACCTCAACGTGACGATTCTTTGGGCTGCGCTTGAGCAGCTTCAAGCAAATGAATAGGAATAAAGCGTTCTTGAGGCAGCAATACTGGACAATCGGTAAAGACAAGCTGCCCTCGGTGACTCACCGGATCAATTGCGACCCCGACCGGCTTTGGCATCGTTGGAGTATAGATCGAGCAATACCGTTGATAAATGACTTGAGCTGCTTCAACAATAGACTCACGGACAGGTGGCTCATATCGACGGGAATGAGGCGCCATCGTATCGGGTGAATTGTCGCCAGGGAATCGAGGATGCACAGTCTAGTCACCGATGTTTTAGCTAAACTCTATGCGATCTATCCTCGGGCAACAACCATCAAACTTTAAAGTTCAGCAGAACATGACGAACTGCTCATTACCGCGCTTCATCACCAAACTGAGATGACTCGGCCTTCAACTCATTCTCAGCATCAGATTCATCGGTATGCTTGACAGCATCTTTTCCAGACAGCAAGAAATCTGGAATATTCAGCGCAAGGAGATCACCAACATCCTCATCTGAAGCCTCACTCGCAAGTCGCAATCCGTTTTGGACCAGCGCCAAGGCATTTTGAAGCAATTCTCCACTATTCACAGCGACCCACCCATCAGCAGTTGGCCGACGCAGCTCGAAGTGCAGGTGAGGTCCTGTCGAGTTACCCGTGCTTCCGACTCGGCCCACGACTTCGCCCTGCTGAATCACTTCGCCTGGACGAACGAAAACCTCAGATAGGTGCCCATATAGTGTCTCAATACTGTTGTCTTCATGGCGAATCACAACGGTTAAACCATATCCACCTAGAAAATCAGCCACGATCACCCGTCCAGAATAAGTCGCGACAACGGGAGTCCCCATTGGTGCAGCAATATCAGTTCCAGTATGGAATCGCACGTTACCAAAGATGGGATGCGATCGCCACCCAAACGGCGATGAAATGAGCGCAGGAATAGACAACGGAAACATCATCTGACTGTTATCGTTGCCTGCGAAGGCTTCAGGTCGGTTGGTGCGGTTGTAGTAGTCGCCAATATTGAAGCTGCGAACCAGCCGAACACCATTTGCTCCAATGCTGATCGGCCCAACGCGCACGGCATTCACTTCAGGATAGCTATAGCCACCCGGCAACCCTGTGCTTATGGTAGGACCGCAAATCGAGTTAGAAACAACCTGCCCCTGCTCCAGCACCGTTCGGCATCCGGTTGAGCGCTCCGACAAGATAACGGAGGGAGCTTCAGTTGCACCAATCTCATAGTCTGTTGGGTCAATATAGGTACTGCCATACCCACCATCACCGTTATCGGTCACAGAAAATTCAGGGGAGAGAGGGGATAAGTCAACGGGCGCAATCGGAAGCGTTGTTTCTGGCTCAGAGACCTTTGGATCAAGATTCGCTAAGACTGAATCGAACGAATTAGCGCTAACGGGTAACGATAGGTTTTCTGAGGATTTTGGCGTGTTCTTGTCTTGCTCACTGGCCAACTGTTCATTCGCTAGATTATCTTGAGCGATCGCTATTGGAACAAGTGCCGCGTTCAATGCACTCAATCCAACAAATCCACTGGCCATCAATGCTGCACGAGGAGCGACTAGCGCCTGCTTTGCTCGTTGTCTCATTCCTTCCTCTCAACCGTTAAGTAGTTTCGATATATGCAACCAAGGTGTGATGAGCAAACAGCGAACAACGTTGATGACCTCATTCGAGACAGTTGAACGCCATCGTCTGTTTATCTCCTCAGACCATGTTAATCAATCTATAAAAATTATCCTAGGCAAAATGTACCCCATCATCTGACCAGAACCATCATGCAGTTGTACGATGCCAAAGAATTAAATTCAAATCCTCTATTCAATCGAAATCAATCAATCAAACTTAGGCAAATCAGCCACATCCAACGCCTTACGGATTGGTCGCGACAGTCTGACTTGGCATCATTCACACAAATGTGTTTAATTTTCTTTCAAAAAGAACTTACAAGACATCACCTTTACACTGCAAGATCAATCTGGAATGATCCGGACGTGATTTCAAGTTATTGGTGAGCGATGTCTATGCGTGTCTCACTCATTATTTCA
>JBCBLF010000312.1:0-4688 GCA_038520475.1 Cyanobacteria bacterium J06627_8 | reverse complement strand
ATTCAACTCATTGGCTGTATATCGTCTAGATGCGGCGACTCACTCTTAATCTGCCATCGGCATCCATCATCGATGTGACTAGATATTGCTCCTGGTCAAGGTTAGTGCTGTTTGTTGCTTCTCTTGCTTAGAGTTTATGCTGTCCTCAGAACGGCCTCGTTTTGCTCTCAGAATTGATGCCTACCGTAACGAATAGGCGCAGATGAGATAAGACTTCCAAAAGCTCGATTCACGCTACCGAGCGGTGACGGAGGGAGTCTTGTTATCTGAAATTGTTTCGATTCAGCCATTGGAATGGGAGGACACGATGCAGCACACCGCACCATACACGACTCATACAACAAAGACTTGCATTAATACGTTGGCGTTGACAGTTCCGCTATTGAGCGAGCAAGAGGCCACCGAGCTACGAATGGCTTGTGGGGAATTGGGCATTGACCCAAGCTCAAACTATTTCACACGGCGAACAAAGAATATTGCCTACGTACTGTGTATCAACGGGGCATGGTTTCAACTCCGAGCTGATTATTTTATTCAGCCTCATCAATACAACGATTTCTCTGGGGGTTACAAGCGGCAGTATCGAGAAATGCCTAGCACCTTTCTAGCTTGTGAAGCGACACAAACAGTACTCAACGCATTCAAAGCAACGTATGGTATTTCAGACAATGAGCCCATTCTTGTGCAAGTACAAACCAGCCATGTGACGACTGACGATGCAGAAAAATGTTTGACCGGCCAGGGAATTCACTCTGATGGGGCTGACCGAGCGATCTTGGTGTGCCTCGAACGCAACAACATTCAAGGGGCTGAAAACGCGATTTATGCAGACTTAGAGGGTAAACGCGCGCTAATTAACCCCTTTGTTTTAGAGGAAGGTCATGCAATGTTGTGGCATGACAACCAGGTCTTTCATGATGTTCAGCCTGCGCAGGTCACTGATCCAACCCTGGAAAGTGCACGCACCGTCCTAATTGCACACTATCCTGCAGCTCACTATCTAAATGGAACGGTGAATCCCAACAACACGCTCGGAACAAACACGGTTGAACACAGTAAACGATTGAGAGACACCTCTAGACACGTATGACTAGTTAACTGGAAAACCTATTGCCGCCTTTATTTCTAGGGCAATGGATCAATTCACGATGCTGATGGATAAAGATACTAGCGTTGACCCGTCACGATATAGGCCACCCGTCTGCCAATATTGGTGGCGTGGTCTGCCATTCGCTCTAGATGCCGAATGACAAGAACAAGCAGCACGATGGGTTCAACCACACCCTGGATATCTCGTTGATGAGCCAAAACTGAGTACAAATTAGCGTACTCTTCATCAACCGTATCGTCCTTGACCTTCATGTCTAGCCCAGCTTGGGCATCTAGATCAGACAATGATGCTAGGCTCATCGCTAACATTGCTCGACACCGTTCTGCCATAGTCTGAATTTCAGGCAAACAGGGGTGAGCGGCATAGGGAAAGAGCTTAATCGCAATCTCACCAATGTCAACGGCATAGTCGCCAATGCGCTCTAGGTCTCGAACGAGCTGCATCAGTGCACTAAGATGGCGTAAATCTTGACTTGCTGGCACTTGGAGAGCCAGTAGATTGACGCAATCTAGCTCAATTTGCCGATAAAACCGATCAATTTGCTTGTCTTGTCCCTTGATGTGACGAGCAGCAGACAAGTCTCGCTCGAACAACGCATTACACGCAAGCAAGAACGAATTTTCAACCAAGGCACCCATCAGCAGCACATCTCGCTGAACGCGGCGAATTCGACGGGTAAGCTGTGTTGGCGCTGATTTTGAGCTACTTTCAGCAAAGTTGCTGTCCATCGGCAAATAAGCATCCATGGCACAAATAATGAATGGTGGTCAGGCAATGGCAGTATCACGACCATAACAAAGTGACTGATTACTAGCGCATGAGCATTGCCTAACTCATTCACACTAGAGCGTCACATCAATACTGGATCACACTCACTCATCACCAACATTAAACGCAATTTTAGCGTGCTCCGCAGTGTTCCACATTGCGGAGCGTCACAATACGCTAACCTAATTCTTCCTATGTCGCTTCTTAAATGTTCAAGGATATGTGAATCTATACAATCCGGCTATCGTTGAGAAGCTAATCTCAGCCTTGAAATCATCCACATGGCATCGATACGTCACATCGATTATTCAAAGCGACGAATGATCGCTGATGCAAATTCTGAACATTTGAGGGGTGGGTCAACTGGCGGTTCCATGAGACGGGCCAAGTCATAGGTTACTTCTCGGTTGGAAATTGCAGAGCCAATCCCATGCTTGATGAGATTGGCTGCCTCTTGCCAGCCCATAAATTCGAGCATCATAACGCCAGAAAGAATGACAGAGCCCGGATTGATGCGATCCAATCCTGCATGTTTGGGCGCCGTTCCATGGGTGGCCTCGAAAATCGCACAGGTATCGCCAATATTAGCGCCTGGTCCCATGCCGAGCCCACCGACGATCGCCGCTGCTGCGTCTGACAGGTAATCCCCATTGAGGTTCATTGTCGCGAGAATGGAGTATTCATCGGGTCGCGTCTGAATTTGCTGGAAAATACTATCCGCAATGCGGTCATTCACCATGATTTTGTCTTTCCATTTCCCGTCCCCGTGGGTTGCCCAAATAGCATCTAGAATGCCCCGTACCTCATCTTGCACCTCCGCTTGCTTTTCTGGAGTGAGCGAATCATAGCCAGGTTCGACCTTACGGGCATTTTCTTCGACCGAGATATCAGGATTGGCTTCTTTATTACTCAGAACCCAGGACTCACGTTCAATAATGCACTCCTCGCGGAACTCAGTACGAACGAGTTCGTAGCCCCAATCGCGAAAGGCGCCCTCGGTGTATTTCATAATGTTGCCCTTATGCACCAGCGTGACCTGTTGCTTGGCTTTGGAGAGCCTCATAGCATGTTTAATGGCACGACGCACTAGGCGCTGAGAACCAAATTTGCTAATCGGTTTGATACCAATACCGGAATCTAAGCGAATTTGCTTTTTCCCATGTTCAGGAGTATCTGGAATCAGTTCTTCGTTGAGAAACTTGATCAGGCGATCGCTTCCTTCACTGCCCTGGAACCATTCAATCCCGAGATAGATATCCTCTGTATTTTCTCGATAAACAATGACATCCAGTTTCTCAGGGCTTTTGTGAGGAGATGGGGTACCCGAATAATACGTGCAGGGGCGAACACATGCATAGAGATCATTGATCTGTCGGAGAGCCACGTTGAGCGATCGAATGCCACCTCCAACAGGCGTTGTTAGAGGACCTTTGATAGCAATCCCGTAGTCTCGAATCGCCATGAGGGTATCGTCTGGCAGGTATTGATAGGTCCCGTAAACATCACAGGCTTCGTCACCGGCATACACCTTAAACCAGACAATCTCGCGACTCCCGCCATAGGCTTTTTCAACCGCAGCATCAAATACCTGCTGAGCCGCAGGCCAAATATCTACCCCGGTTCCATCGCCTCGAATAAATGGAATGACGGGATTATCTGGAACAACCGGTTCACCATCTTTGAAGAGAATTTTCGAACCCCGAGTCGGCGGTGTGAGTTTGTCGTACATAGTGATAGTGAATGATTAGACCGGATGGGACATTGATGTCGTCGTTCAATCCTCTTCGAACGGCCTATCTGTCATTCAAAGAGAATTGATGTCTGAGTCGAGCAGATGAAAGAAGCAAACCGTTTGTGGATCAGCCATTCAATCTGCTGCATCTTAATGCTTAGCGTGCTTTTCAAGCAACCTTCAATACCTACCGTTCAGCCTTGGCAGCTATTCTCTCACAGGCTGCTGCTATCGTCGCGATCGCCAGTTACATTTATCGTCATCATCTATGGCAATGTGCGAATTGATCATGCCTGATGGTGAATGCCCCAAACCCTCATTTCTGTCCATAGAGAAATCGCAACTCATTTAGGATTGCTGTAGATGAAATTTTCTCGCTGTTGACGTCGGGTTTCGAAAGAATCATCCAAAATGGGAGGACAGTCCTAGTAAACGATGATGTGACCGACCCGATTCTTCCCTCTCGTTCAGCCCCTCAACAGCTCGGTGCTCAGTCTGGAGATACACCATCACTTGATGTTCAGGCGATCGCCCCTCAGGAATCGTCAGTGACGCCAACCCGCGCTGAAAAAATTGCGGCCTGGCGTCATCAATTGCGTCCAGGACAACAGCAAATTGCAAACTGGACTGGTGGGCCACTGGCTGTATCGGCTGTGCCAGGAGCAGGGAAGTCAACTGGGATGGCGATCGCCGCAGCAATCTTGCTGGCGGAGCGCTTTCAACAACAGGTGCAATCTGGTCAGCATCCCATCCCCACACAACAGCTGATTCTAGTGACGTTTACGCGGTCAGCTGCCGCCAATCTACGAGCAAAGGTTCGCGACTATCTGAGAGAATTATCAATTCCGGCGTTGGGCTTCGCAGTCTACACCCTACACAGTCTGGCGCTGCATATTGCCACTCGGCATCCAGACCAATCGGGTATTCGTCTAGAGCAGATGGTGCTCGTCTCTCCCTTCCAGAGCCATCGGTTTTCACCGCCGCGGTCTACCAGTCGTCGATGGCATCGGTCTGCAGGAGGGTTTCTGTTCCGGTTTCTCGATCCCGCATTCGCCGCACGCGCCATCTCGGACCAAG
>JBCBLF010000311.1:0-4751 GCA_038520475.1 Cyanobacteria bacterium J06627_8 | reverse complement strand
GGTTTGTGCTTCAGCGGGGACTATTGCGTCCTTCTAATACGGGGATGACCGCATTTCGACCCGATGTCGCAGTTCTTGACCGAGCAGAACTCAATCAAGAACCCTTTTGGGCTGATCAATCCGTCGTGACGAGAGGCAGTTCGATTAAATGGATAGCAGAAGTGGTCAGCAGCAACTGGCAAAATGACTACGCCTGTAAAGTGGAAGACTACGCAACGTTAGGCATTCCTGAATATTGGATTGCAGACTACGCTGGATTGGGGGGTATTCGACACATTGGAAAACCGAAACAGCCTACCCTCTCAGTCTGTACGCTCGTCGATGGAGAGTATGACATTCAGTTGTTTCAAGGCAATCAGATCATCGTCTCTGCTACATTCCCAAATCTTCGTCTAACGGCTCAGCAAGTGTTAACAGCCAATCCATAAGACTAGTGCACCAGGCTCTTAAAAACGTTTCATCATAGAAATGTTCGAAATTATGCCCCCAATGAAAAAAGAATTGAGAAACACGTCCGACCTGGGACCGAATCAATCAGCAAGCTCCCATTGTGTCGATTCTCGATAATGCGGCGCACGAGATCCAAGCCCAAACCAGTCCCTTTTCCCATCGGCTTTGTTGTAAAAAAGGGTTCGAGAATTCGATTTTGAAGCTCTGTAGGAATTCCTGGACCGTTGTCTTCAATTTCAACGCGGAGGCAGGTCCCTGCCTTACCGGTGCGCACAATGATTTTGGGTGAGCTCCCGTCGAGCGTTCCCTCGTTCAGCGCATCAATGGCGTTATCAATCAAGTTTGTCCAGACTTGGTTGAGTTCACTACCAAAGGCCATGATCGGCGGCAGGGTTTTGTCGTATCGGCGTTCTACTGTGACACCATGTTTCAGTTTAAAGGCGAATAGCCGCAGGGTATCTTCTAGTCCATCATGGACGTCAATTTGCTGTTGAGCAGCGCGATCCATGTAGGAATAGGACTTCATGGACTGCACGAGGGTCGAAATACGCTCCGCACCATCGAGTCCATTTTTGATCATGCCCATGACATCAAAGGACAGCGCCAGCCATCGGATGCCCATATCCTTCAACTCAATTGGGGCCTCATGCCAATAATCCTCTAAGAGAGGGGCGAGCTGATCGGGTGAAATTTCCCCTGCAGCCAGAGGTTCTGCAAACTTCCATGCTTCGTCTACGCCATAGCCCTCTAACCAGTCGGTTAAAGCATCTTCGCGATCGCCTTGAGCGAGAGGATCGTTTTTAGGATGGGCGATCGCCTCAAAGCCGTGATCACGCAAGGCTTCCCATTGCTCCGTATCCTCTTCATCAGGTTGCAGTTGGCCATAGGCCAAATTGATCTGCTGGAGTTCGAGGATGGCAGGTTGTAAATCTTTCATAGCCCGTACCAGAGCCGCTGCCGGATTATTCAGTTCATGGGCAAGCCCGGCAGCCAATGTTCCCAGAGCTGCCATTTTTTCACGAGTTTGGATAAAGGACTCCAGTCCCCTAAGCCGTTTACTCACGGTACGAAAGATATCTCTTTCGAACTCTCGGCAGCTATGTAGAACCTCCAAAAAATCACAACAGTCCAATCGGTAGAGATCGACAGCTGTGTCTGCGGTCATCGTCACGGGGACAAGATCTTCGGTGAGTGTCTGAATTTCACCAAAAAATGCTGGACTCTCGTGACGGCCAATAGGCATATCGACCCCACGACTGTTCAGAGTGACAGTGATTGCACCACTCAACTGCATGAAAAACCCTTGCGGGCGATCGCCCTCACGGACTAGCACCTCACCTGCAGAGAGTTGGATCTGCTCAGCACGCTCACAGACCCAATCCAACTGTTTCCTCGGAAGCTTTTGAAACGGTTCCATCTGAAGCAATGCCTCTGAACAAAGCATAAACTCTCTCTCCTAAACGTTCGCGCACAGGATGCTTAACTGGATTTATCCTAACCTGCCAAACGACTGCAAAATAAGCGATCGCCTCCTTCAACTCAGAAGAAGGCGATCGTCAGATGATTCTGATCTGTAGCTTTAGCTAGTTAGGACAAGACGGCGATGCCAATGGACTTGGGCAGTATCACACTAACGTCACTAGACCAGGGGATATGTCAGCAAATCAATCACGTATGGGTTTTATACGTTTGCTAGATGACGGTGTACAAACTGTACACAAATTGAGCCTTCGCCAACTCCAGATGCAACCCGCTTAACGGAACCATGCCGCACATCACCCACAGCAAAAATGCCAGGAACATTGGTTTCTAACAAAAAGCGATCGCGTTCTAACGGCCAGTTGAGCGCTTTAGGCACATCAGGTCCGGTGCAAACAAAGCCTCTCTCATCTCGATGAACCACCGTATCGAGCCAATCTGTGCTGGGAGTCGCACCAATGAAGATAAAGAGCGAGTTTGTGTCAAAGGTTTTCACGTCACCCGTTTGAGAATCTTTGACCAGAATTGCTTCAAGGCGATCGCTCCCCTTGGCCTCAACCACACTGTGGAACGGCAACACGTCGATGTTGTCCGTCTCATCAATTTGATCAATTAAATATTGAGACATGCTCTTGGTTAGGGACTCTCCGCGAACCAGCATACGGACTTTTTTGGCGTACTTTGAGAAATACATGGCTGCTTGTCCAGCAGAGTTTGCCCCACCCACCACATACACCTCTTCGTCCTTGCACGCTGCCGCTTCTGTTTGAGCTGCACCGTAATAGACGCCTGCCCCTGTAAACTGCTCAATGCCAGGTACCGTTAGCCTCCGCCATGCAACGCCCATTGCCAAAATCAAGGCATGACAACTAATCTCACTACCATCTGACAGGGTGATAATTCGATAGTTCTCCTCAAGACGGACCGAGCGCGCCTCTTGTGGCGTGAGAATTTCAACACCGAAGCGCTTCGCCTGCGTGACAGCTCGACGAGCCAAGTCACTGCCACTTAATCCAACAGGAAACCCAAGGTAATTTTCAATGCGAGAGCTTGTGCCGGCCTGTCCACCGGGGGCTTCACGTTCAATCATGACCGTGTGCAACCCTTCTGACGCACCGTATACGGCTGCCGCTAATCCTGCAGGTCCGCCCCCAACAATCACCAAGTCGTAAAAGGGATTTGTTGCTTCTGTTTGCATCCCGACGCGCTGGGCCAAATCAGCAGTCGATGGTTTAACTAACTTGTTTCCGTCGGGCAGCAAAACGAGCGGTATGCAGTCGTTTACCGTTTCTCCAGCACAATCCACTAGCTGTTTTGCCTCCTGGCTCTGTTCAATATCCAGCCAGCGGTAGGGGACCTGATTGCGTGCCAAAAAATCCCGCAATTCATGAGAATTGGGTGACCAGCGATCGCTAATCACTTTCACGCCTTGAAATTCTGGCTTAAAGGTTGCCTGCCAATCATTCAGCAAATCATCGAGCACCGGATAGAGCTTCTCTTCCGGTGGGTCCCACGGCTTCAGCAGATAATAGTCAAGCTGAGCTGTGTTAATCGCGTTAATGGCAGCATCTGTATCTGCATAAGCCGTTAAGAGCACACGCTTCGCCTGTGGAAAAATCGTGACGGCTTGACTCAAAAATTCTACGCCGCTGAGTCCTGGCATGCGCTGATCAGCAAGGAAGAGCGCCACGGTATCGCCTCTAACCTTAAGCTGCTGCGTCACCTCCAGAGCCGTCGACCCTGAATCGGCCCGAACAATTCGAAAGCGATCGCCATACTGTTTGCGCAAGTCACGGGCGATCGCCTGTAAAACGGCTGGATCATCATCAATGGTGAGAATCGCTGGCTTATCCATAAGTGCGTTGAAGAGCAAACAACATCTGAATGGATTTCAACATTTTTTTAGGCTAGCGTAAAGCTTTTCATTATTCTCCATCTGCGCTTTAGTGAAAGCCACAGTGATTCTGTGAAGCGATGGGTGAATGCGAATATCGCATTCACCCATCGCCTTGCACGTTAGATAAGAACTTAATTGAGAACCGTAAAGCCAAGTTCTAACAATTCTCGGTCTGCATTCATGGCAATGTGACGGGCGATCGCAGCGTCCGCAGGGTTAATTCCACGCAGTTGCTGGAACTTATTCCAATTTTGTTTTCGTTGGTTTAGCAGGGCTTGAACATTAGTAGACATCTGATTTCCTCTCTTTGTGTGCGAGCAACACTTATCTCTCACCTTCGAGACTAAACGAAACGCTGGATGACAATCGTCCTCCCAAAAGCGTAACCAAAAGAGTGATTCTCTGATGTACAGATGTATGAAGCAGGTGAGATTCAGTTTTATCGCTCCAGCCATTTAGACTAGGACACCACGTATCATTCAATGCTTTGGTGTATACAAAATTCAGCATAATGGCCTTACCCATAAAAAATGCTGGCTGATTGCAGTTAAATTAACAGTGCGCCGAATGGCAAAAGTGAGGGGCAGAAAGCAACTTCTGCAACCTCACCAATGGCTTTCGTCTGTCCGCTGCGCTCACGTATTGGCCAACCAGTATGTCAAAAACCGAAAGCTTACCTCAATCCGACATAAAACCATAAGCTGAACATAGGCCTAATCCAAACAAAACCAACATTTTGCGTTAATGACAAATGTGCAACTTAGGCCATTGTGAGCCACTGTAACGTCTCACCTAAACGTCCAGCACGACTATAGGCGGCAGCTATTTGCTGGGCAGCAGGGACATCCCCAACGGGTTCATTTGCAAGCTGCCCTGAATTGTAGAGTTCGCCGTCAAACCACACAATCATCCGCGCATTAGTTTG
>JBCBLF010000310.1:0-4824 GCA_038520475.1 Cyanobacteria bacterium J06627_8 | reverse complement strand
GTTTAGGCCATACTAGACGCACCCATCAACTCCTTGCTGGTTCTTACCTCCCTCACCTCTTTACCATGGCACTTCCTTGCAGCATTCGAAAGATTCAAACATTAGTGATGGCTTACCATCCACTCATTGTGATTGAAACCGTTGAAGAAGATCGTGTGCAAACGCTGCTGAAACAAGCAACGCAGGAAATGCAAACGAGTTTATTTGAATGGTCGGTAACACAGGGGCTAGTGCGATCGCCTGGAACATATGATGCACCATGGATTAATGAGTGTGCTCCACCAGGAGCAAATAAGCCCGTGCCAGTTGAGAACACCCAAGAACCCACGGGCCTCTTGGATCACCTCCAAGATACGGGACAAAAAGCGATTTATTTACTCAAAGATTTTGCCCCTCACTTGGATGATCTTTCCCTTGCTCGCCACTTTCGAGAGGTGCTTCAACTCTTTTCTCAAACGCGATCGGCCATTGTTCTGACGGGCGACGCCATTACGCTTCCAAGGGAAATTGCTCACACTGCCGTATTTTATGATTTACCGCTGCCAGGACGCGATGAACTCTATCAGGTGGTATCTGAAGTAGTTCGCAATCTCAAGGCAAAAAATCGGATTCAGGTCTCTATCCAAAAGCATGAGGTTCCTATCCTAGTTCAGTCACTCATGGGCATGACGCTCAAGCAAGCGAAACAGGTCATTGCCTATGCAGCATTAGAAGATGGAGAAATTTCAGTCAGTGACGTGACCAAAATTCTCCATCGCAAGTCGCAGGTCATTCATGAAGATGGGTTGCTGGACTATTTACCCGTCGAAGAAAACTCAGCAGAATTGGGAGGATTTGCTGGCCTCAAAGACTGGTTGCAGCGGGCCAAGGTCGGGTTCAGTCCCCAGGCTAAGCAATTTAATTTAAAGCCCCCAAAAGGCGTCTTAATTGTGGGCATTCAAGGCTGTGGAAAGTCACTCGCAGCCAAGGCGATCGCCCGTGAGTGGCGCATGCCCCTACTCAAACTAGATGCTGGAAAGCTCTATGACAAATACATCGGGGAGTCTGAGAAGAATTTCCATCGCGCGATTAAACTCGCAGAGTCGATGGCTCCAACCGTGCTGTGGATCGACGAAATTGAAAAGAGCTTGGGGATAAGCGGAGGTGACTCAGATGGAGGACTCAGCCGCCGCTTGTTTGGCTCATTTCTGACGTGGTTACAGGAAAAATCCCAGGACGTCTTCGTGGTCGCCACGGCCAACAATCTCTCGCAAATTCCACCCGAACTCTTACGAAAAGGTCGCTTTGACGAGATCTTCTTCGTTGATTTACCCGACGATACTGAACGGCAAACGATTCTTACCATTCATCTCAATCTCCGTAATCAAGATGCAACACAGTTAGATATGAATGCGCTTGTGCTTGCAACTGATGGCTTTAGTGGAGCTGAGATCGAGCAAGCTGTTATTGCTAGCCTCTATCGAGCGATTTATCTGAAACAAGACCTCAGCACCGACTTACTCATTCAAGAAATTAAGTCCACCGTTCCTCTTTCGGTATCGCGTCGGGAGGATTTAGAAGAGCTGCGGGCGATCGCCCAAGAGCGCTTCGTGAGCGCGAAGTAAGCGACTTGATAACAGTTTAGAATCACTCAATCTCACGCATTAGGCACACGAATCAATGAAGCTCAGTGTTGTGGAGCACACCCACAACACCTCTCCTGTGTTCAACTGCGATGTTTAACTACGATGAAAACGGCTATCCGTGACAATCGCTGAGCCTGCATTCATTTACAGAATATGATACGTACAAAGTATTAATGTCCAGTCGCCCCTAACCGCATTGCGGTCGTTTGTCCTTGAACAACAGGTCTTATGAGTCGCCTCAATCGAGTTTTAGTGCTATTTGCTCACCCCGCCTTAGAAAAATCGCGGATCAACTTTCGCCTGTTTCAAGCGATTAAATCCCTTGACCATGTAACCTGTCACGATCTTTACGAAGCGTATCCAACCTTTGATATCAACGTTGAATACGAGCAAGATCTCTTACTCAAACACGACATTGTTGTATTTCAGCATCCACTGTATTGGTATAGCAGTCCTGCCATTCTCAAAGAATGGCAAGATCTCGTATTGGAGTATGGATTTGCCTATGGCCATGACGGAACGGCACTCCACGGAAAGAAATTCTTGACCGCGATTACAGCTGGAGGTTCGAGAGATGCTTACTGTCGTCAGGGCTATAACGTTTACTCGATTCGAGAACTCTTGCGCCCGTTTGAACAAACGGCTCGACTCTGCGGGATGACTTATTTGCCTCCATTCGTTGTATACAATACCCACCAGCTCAACGATTCAGAAGATATTCAGCCCCATGTGAATGATTACTGCGCCGTTATCAAGGCGCTACGAGATGACACCGTTCGATGGGACATGTTATCCAACCGAGAACGCATTAATGCTGACTTGAGTCAGGTCGTCCGAGGATTGGAGGCAGCTCATTATGCATAACGAAGGATTTTTCTTTCAAGCGTTTATCTATTTATTAGCGGCTGTTCTATCGGTACCAATTGCTAAACGCCTTGGTTTAGGGTCCGTTTTGGGCTATCTGATTGCAGGCATACTCATTGGCCCCTTTGCCTTAGGGCTCGTTGGTGACCAACAAGAAGACATCTTGCATTTTGCTGAATTTGGCGTCGTGATGATGCTCTTCTTGATTGGGTTAGAGCTCCAACCGACGTTGCTATGGCGGTTGCGAGTGCCTATTTTAGGGTTAGGTGGCCTTCAGGTTGTGCTGACGACGGGAGCGATCGCCGCGTTTGCGATGCTCTGCGGACTTCCGTGGACCATCGCCTTAGCAGTTGGCATGACACTTTCCCTTTCGTCAACGGCCATTGTTCTCCAGACGCTTAATGAAAAAGGGCTGATGAAAACGCAGGCCGGACAGTCTTCTTTTTCGGTCTTGCTGTTTCAAGATATTGCGGTTATCCCGATGCTAGCCCTTTTCCCATTGCTGGCCATATCTGGGAATGAACCATCAGCAGGCTTCAGTCAAATTCTGTTTGTTGCAGCAGAATCAGAGCCCAGCACCGCGCTTCCAGGCTGGCAACAAACGCTTCTCGTCATGGGAACTGTGGGAGGCATCATTGTTGCAGGTCGATTCTTGCTACGCCCTATCTTTCGAATTATCGCAAATACCAACATCCGTGAATTGTTTACGGCAACCGCACTCTTACTCGTCATTGGAATTGCATTAGCCATGCAACAGGTTGGCCTATCTCCAGCCCTGGGAACCTTCGTGGCAGGCGTGGTCTTAGCGGATAACGAATATCGCCACGAGTTAGAAACCGATATTGAACCCTTCAAAGGTTTATTACTCGGCCTCTTCTTTATCTCGGTCGGCGCCAGCATTGACTTCAACGTCCTATTATCTCAGCCGTGGCTCATTATGGGACTCGTCATTGCTCTCATGATGATCAAATTCATCGTTCTGTTTGGGCTTGGCTATTGCTTCAAGTTAATGCCCAGTCAAAACTTTTGGTTTGCGTTTGCCCTGTCCCAAGGAAGTGAATTTGGGTTTGTGCTGTTTTCCTTTGCTCAGCAAAACAACGTTTTGTCATCTGACCTTATCGCCCCACTGGTTGTGGTCATCGCCTTGTCGATGATGTTGACGCCGATTGTGCTCATTGTGAATGAACGCGTGATTCAATCGTTCTTTATGTCTTCCACGATCGATAAAGAGGCTGACACCATTGATGATGGAGAAACGCCAGTCATCATTGCTGGATATGGTCGCTTTGGTCAGATTGTGGGACGATTGCTGAGCGCTAATGGATTTCGTGCCACAGTGTTAGACCACGACCCGTCTCATATTGCAATGCTTCGAAAATTTGGGCATACGGTGTTCTATGGTGACTCATCTCGCATTGACCTCCTTCGCGCTGCGGGTGCTGAAGAGGCCAAGCTCTTCGTGATTGCCATTGATGAACGAGAAAAGGCGTTGCACACGATTGACCTGGTGAAAAAGCATTTTCCTCACCTGAAGATTTTGGCCCGGGCGATCGATCGCCGCCACGCTTATGAACTGATTCACCGAGGCGTTGATGTCATCGAGAGAGAAACCTTTGAATCAGCCTTACATATGGGAGTTGAAGCACTACGGTTACTTGGCGTTCGGGCCTATCGAGCCCATCGTGCCGCCCGTACCTTTCGACATCACGATGAGCAAGCCATGCATGAACAGGCGCACATGCATGAAAATGAGAAAGACTTAGTCGCGCGATCGCAGCAACTCTCTCAAGACCTTCAAGAAACCCTGCAATCTGACAATCGCAGTCTGCCCCGTGATAGTGACCAGGCATGGGACACCATCGAACTGCGAGAGAGCGGTGTAAACTAAAGCGTATTATCAATTCATGCTGAAACGTCCTTAGGGTAGGCACGGTCACGACCTGCGCAACAACTGAGAGTAGGCTTACGAAAGAAACCAGCACCAACACTTTCAGCCCTGTGACTGGAATCACTGATAAACGGGAGACTCTAATGACAATTGAATTTGCTAAATATCATGGCTTAGGCAACGATTTCATCTTGGTCGATAACCGCACCTCCGACACTCCTAAGCTCACACCAGATGATGCGATTCAGTGGTGCGATCGCCATTTCGGGATCGGTGCCGATGGTGTCATTTTTGTCTTGCCGAGTAAAGGCGACACAGACTATACGATGCGCATCTACAATTCCGATGGTTCTGAACCTGAAATGTGTGGGAATGGCATTCGGTGTCTGGCTCAGTTCATTGGCACGCTAGAAGGGTCAACCGATATACCCAAGAAATACCAAATTC
>JBCBLF010000030.1:0-30494 GCA_038520475.1 Cyanobacteria bacterium J06627_8 | reverse complement strand
GTACGTGGCGGTGCTGGAGCAGATACGGTCCAAGGAAACCAGGACGACGATCGCGTCAATGGTGGCCGCGGTAATGATTTCGTGAATGGTGGCTTAGGCAACGATATTGTCAGAGGCGGCGGCGGCCGAGACTTCTTGCGAGGAGGTCGGGGTAATGATGTGCTCCGAGGAGGGGCAGGCGCTGACACATTGCTCGGTGGCTTTGGAAACGATACGCTCATCGGTGGCGGTGGCAATGACACTTTCGTTTATCAAAGCGTTGCTGAAGGCGTTGATACCATTCGAGACTTCAATGTTTCGGGCGATCGCATTGACCTATCCGCTATTCTTGGGGATGCAGCCAATCCGCTGAGCGGCGTCCGTGTCCGGCGTTTTGAAGGTGGCTCTTCCATTGTCCAAGTGAATGAAGGTAGTGGATTTGAAAATCTTGTGATCCTAGACGGCATTGCATCAGGCAGCGTCTCAAACAACGTTTTCATCGTTTAATCGTTTAGCATCCGTCTGTCAGGAAACGCGAATTGGACGGGTAGCGCTCGGGACAGGGCGCTACCCGTCCAACGCTGATTTTTAGAGCAGCCATCATAGACGAGACGTTGCCACGTCGCCAATTCTGTTCGCACAAGATGGCTGTGCTCCTAGGAAATGGCTGATATTCGATGTCCTAGTCTAAATGGCTCAAACCATAGACTTGAGAAGCTTGCCAAGTCGTGATTAGAGAGACCGTCGGGCATGGCGATCGCCATACTTCAACAGCAGAGCGATCGCCATACTGACTGCCAAAATCAACACCATACTGAGAGCCGACCCAAATCCCCAGTTTCGTCCGACACCCAGAAACTGATTGTAAATCAGCCGTGGAATCGTCATGCTCGACGTTCCCCCCAGAAGTTCTGGCACAATAAAGTCCCCCATGCTGCTAATAAACACCAACAAGCAGCCCGCCACAATGCCTGGAAGAGTCTGAGGAAAAGTGATTCGCCAAAACGTTTGTTGGGGTGTTGCACCCAAATCAGCGGCAGCTTCTAACAGCCGTCGATCGAGTTTTTCCAGTGCAGCATAAAGAATTAACACCATGTATGGCAGAAAGTTATACGTTAGGCCAATGAAGACAGCCATATGCGTATTCAGCCAGTTTTGGGTGGGCAAATGCAACCAATTCAACACGTAATTGAGAATGCCACTTTCTGGCCGTAGAATCGATCGCCATGCATAGGCTCGCAGCAATGACGATGTCCACAGTGGCAACACAAATCCAACCAGCAGAAGGGACTGCCAACGCTTGGGCGCCATCAGTGCAATCCAATAAGCAACGGGAAACCCCAGCACAAGACACAGCCCAGTCGATACTGCTCCGAAATAGAGCGATCGCCCAATGACGCCTAGATAAACCGATTGTAGAATTCGGAGATAGTTTCCCAACCCATAGGCCCCTGTTGGATCATCAGGGCGTAGCCCAGGAATAAGGCTAATGTTGAGGATAAATATCGTTGGAATGAGCATCAATAGCAACAGCCATGCCGCGGCTGGGATTAGTAGCACTAATGGCTCAATCAACGATTGCCCGTGTTGAATCCATCGACGAAAGCCTCGTTTCAATACATGGGATGGAGATGACACGTCTGGAGAGCTCATATCAACGGGATCTATTCAGGTCAGAAAGGTGCAAAATATGGCTTTAACCATAAAGACTAAGACACTGAGCACCATTCGGTTCTGTAACGCACAATCAAATGGCTCATCGTCTTTGCTCTAACGAAACTAGCGACGACAAAGCACTGGGTGTTGCTCCAACTGGACAGACTCTACGGCATAATCATTGGGAACTGTCACTCAGGATAAGCGATCGCCCACGCTCTATGACTGCTATTCGCACGATTCATAACGCCCAATTGCCCGATCGAACCGGCATTTATCGATTAGCGATTGATGAACATGGCCGCATCCAAAAAATGATGCAGACCGATGGGATGCACCAATCACCATCTCCCGTCTCGACGCTCTCTAAGTCAGATGCTGAATCAGAATTGGATGTCCAGGGAGACTGGATTTCCCTGGGTGGTGTCGATCTTCAAATTAACGGGGCTCTTGGACTAGCATTTCCAGATTTAGAAGAGCACCATGCCGAAAAGCTCATCAAAATCTGTCAGTTTCTTTGGCAACAAGGTGTTGATGGGTTTCTACCCACGGTGGTGACGACCTCTATCGCGAATATTCATCGGGCATTGTCAGTGATTGCAACGGTTCAAAAGCAGATGGCTGCATCTGTGCCGATGGACGCTGCCAAGATACTAGGCGTCCATCTGGAGGGACCCTGCCTCAATCCTGATAAACGAGGGGCTCATCCAAAAGAACATTTACAGCCATTGACGGCCGATGCCATTCAAACCGTATTGGGAGATTACGCCTCTACCGTCAAGGTCATCACGCTAGCCCCAGAGCTAGATCCATCGGGAACTGTGATTCCCTATTTGCGATCGCTCGGTATAACAGTCAGCCTCGGACATTCTCAAGCGACAGCAGCAGAGGCAAATGCAGCTTTTGAGCAGGGTGCAACGATGGTCACCCATTCGTTCAATGCAATGCCTGCTCTCCATCATCGCAAACCTGGCCTCCTGGGTGCAGCGCTAACCCATCCGAACGTTTCGTGTGGCTTCATCGCGGACGGGCAGCATGTGTGTCCGACGATGCTTGATCTGTTGATCCGCATCCAACGGGGCGATCGCCCCGTTGGCTATTACGGGGATAGGGAGCAAGGGCTGTTTTTAGTCAGCGATGCGCTCTCACCGCTTGGCTTACCAGATGGCACCTACCCGTGGGATACCCGAGAGATCTACATCCAGAATGGAACAGCCCGATTGGAAGACGGTACCCTCGCCGGAACAACCCACGCCCTATTCGTGGGTGCCCAAAATCTTGTCAAGTGGAACATCTGTGACCCCGCCGAAGCGATCGCCCTTGCGACGATTGCGCCACGAGCAGCCATCGGAGAACCCACTCTCCAATCAGGTCAACCCGCGAATCTTCTAAGGTGGTCCTATGATGACGAGCGGCGATCGCTAACCTGGCAGCGCATCACCTAGAATGCAAGCAGCCCTCGGGCAGCAAACTGGAATAGCATCGTCCCTAGAGAACCGACCAGTCCTAAGAAATCCGCAGGCGGTGGATCAGGACCTTCTGCAATGCGAGTCTGAACTTCAATAATGCCTTCTGCAAATGCGGCAGCATTTTGCTGGCCGACTTCATCGCCTCGTTCAAGGAAAAGTTGCTCTGCCTGACGAGCATCCTCATATGCAGTGTCAGGGTCACCCCAACGAAAGAGAGCAATGCCTCGGGCAAGATAAAGTTCTGCGCTGTCAGGATTAGACTCCAGGCTTCGGGAGAAGTATTGAATGGCAAGCTCGTAGTTTCCTTGCTCGGCTTCTAACATCCCCCACTGGAATAGCAGCTCAGGTGTAGCAATCGTCTGTGGTAGTCCAAACGCACCCCTGATTAGTGCGCCGTCTAATAATGCGCCTTCAAAATTAGCCCCCTGAACCAAAGCACCGCGCAAATCAGCACCACGCAAATCAGCACCGCGCAAATCAGCATCAGACAAATCGGCGGCGTGTAGCACGGCTCTAGTCAGGTCAGCGCCACTCAAGTCACTACCGCTCAGATCAGCTTGACTGAGATTCGCTTGTCGCAAATTGACTTGCTGCAAACTTGCACCTGATAAATTTGCGTACACTAACCCTGCACGGCTGAGATTGCATCCGTCGCAGCGCCCTGTTGAGAGGAGTTGTTGAAGCTGAATCAAATTCTCTCCACGAGCTGGAGTTGCCCAACTGAATAAGGCGATCGCTGCAACGGATGCAATAAGCGAGTATTTCATAACACCGAAGAGAAGAGGGCCAAAAAGAATTCAAAGTTTGGAACGAAGAAGGCTACAAACGGCCATACATTAGCCGAAAATCGAGTTTCAATTCAGCCTCCGTTCGATAGTCTACTCAATATAATCGCGATCCCGCAATTCTCAACTGTTCTCACTCAGTAATCTTCACAGATACAGCTGTAGCAGGCTTAGTTATGCCACGGTATTGTTGCGGCGCACCAACCATAGTTTAAAGCCAATCTCTACCATCCGTACCACTCTATACCGACACCGTTAGGCAGATTTGGCATTGGCGAAGGAGACTATGCTGCAAAAGCTGACCATCCCTCCTTCCACGCATGCCATAGGTCGCCCCCCATGACGGATGCGGCAACTCGAAGCAGCTTGAATTCAGCAACATTTGGATCAAGGGCGATCGCCCGGCTGGCAGCATCATGGGCAGCGTGCGGATGAAACGCGTAAAGATTGACGAATGCGAGATAGGCATAGGCGAAAGGATTGCTCGCATCCAGAGCTGTAATCAACCTCAGGGTGGCGATCGCTCCTTCGGCGTCCCGCTGTAGGACATTAGCAAGCGCCAGCCCGTAGGCATAATCAAGATTGTTGGGATTCAACTGAAGTCGATGAGCCAACGTCAGTTCGGCTTGTTTGGCATAGCTTTGAATAGGATCGTATAGGCTAAAGCGGCCAATTTGATCAAATACTGGATCAAGCGCGTCAATACCTTGAGGTAGGGCAGTCGATAGATGACGAAGCTGACTCACCCAATCCACTTCACGGATCGCTGAGCGAGAACGATCGCTCAGCTGCTCAATCGTCGCGTCGTTCTGCTCACTTGCTTGACCAACAAGGCTCTGATCAAGCGCTCCCCCATCGACAACAGTGAGGATTTCATTACCGGTTGATTCAGACGAAAGAATCCGAACTGCGACTCCAGGTACCGATAGCGACAAGGTTTCTCCACTTCTGGTGTCGAAGTATGATGCGGCTAATCGATAGATGCCAGGATTGGCATCGTCAGGAACCTGCATCGCCGCCCGCTCTACGATTTTGAAACGAGAATCTGGCAATTCGGGACGAGGCGCCAACATCGACTGATTAGCCTGAATCGGGTGGGGACGTAGGGTTCCAAATCCAATACTGTGATCGTGGACCCATTGAATCGCCCCCCCAGGAGACTCGATGCGGGGAGATGAAAACGGCGAGTCTCGCTGCCACGTTAGAATCACCGCTCCATGACTCAAAGCATCCCATGATCCTCGCCACGTATAGTCGACTGGGATCGTCCGCCCCGCAAGGCTTTGATCTGGAACATTGATGTGCGTCAGCTTGATATCAACGGCGTCATCGCTTGCAGTATCTCCACTATTTTCAAGGGGCGTGACTTGAACCGGTAACTTTCGTCGTCGAAAGAGATCAAGTCGGCTGCCATCCGGCAGGTCCCAGCGTCGCTGTCGCCTGAAGAAACGCGATCGCCGGAGATCGTTCGCAATGCCGAGTTGCCGCCGCCGAGACTTGGAATCGTGATGGTTGAGCTGAGGCCGTGTGACGCTAACAAACCATGACAGCGATCGCAAGTCTTGCTCGATGTGCTCTTGGCTTTTTCCCATGCGACGGGCATACACCTGAAAATCTGAACGCGTCCCAAAATAGTTGAGGTTGTGCTGGTTGATGTCTGGAGTCGAAGGCAAGACGCCTAGATTAATGAGCTGATAAGGCTGAGTTGCGATTAGTTCGTCAATGATTTCAGCATGGGGCCACGGACTGCCAATGTAAATTGGATGCTGTCCTCCTGGGGTCATGCGTTTCGCAAAAGCTGGGATCTGATGATCGAGTGATGTAAACAGGTTGGCGATCATCAATGCAATCGATAGCCCTACGGTTGCCCATGGAACGATCTGCCACCATCGGCGCCAAGATGCCATGCCAACGCCTAGTATCACGGCAATTGCAGGCAAATAGGGCATGATGTAGCGCGCGTCTTTATTGGCGATCGCCGACCAGATGAGATAGGTTCCTCCGATAAAAATGAAGAGCCATCGGAAGCTGGAGTTGAGGGATGGAGTAGAACGATAAGGAGGTGCCGTGTCGTCGGCATTGGAACTGGAGCGAATTGTTTGAATGAGAAAGATAAGAAGCCCAAGGCTGGCAGTCGTCAGAAGCGGATAGGACATCGCTCTGGGGAGATGCGCAAGATAGTAAACCCAACCCTCAAGAGAGAGGACTGACGGATCGCCTTCAATTTCGGCAGAGCGGGTATTGGCACTGAAGGCGGCACTGATTTGAAACAACCAGTTGGTGCGACTCCATGGCAGCAACATCAGTCCGGCGATCGCACTTCCTATGATGAGTTGAATGAGCAATATCCACCGCCGATACCAAAGCGACTGACCACCGAGCCAAAGGAGCGGAAGACCTAAGAACAACACCGCCGTTTGCTTTGTCAGCGAAGCAAGGCCGAAGATGATGCCAAAGGCGATCGCGGAGAGCCAGCGCTGAACTGAGAGCGGGTGAGTCAATGGGCGCGTATGCCAATAGGTGAGGACACAAAAAGCAGCCGTCACCCAAGCCGTTAGGGGATAGTCCATAAAGTACTGCGATCGCAGTACATAAAACTGAGGAAACAAAACACAAAGCCCTGCTGCCCACAATCCCACAGATGAACGAAATAGCAGTCGGCCTAATCCATAGGCTGAGACTAATAAGATGGCCGTGTATAGGCTGTTGACGATAGTGGCAACATCAGCACTTGATCCCAACCACTGAATGAAGGGCGTCGTTGAGAGATAGAGCAGTGGCGGATATTTGGACGATAACGTCCAGATGCCATGCCACCAGTCTGCGGACAGCCAGTCCGCATTCTGCACCATCCAACTGTAGTTCAGTGCACCAATCAGGTGGTCTGCCGGGTCCCATGAAGGTACAGATTGGTCCAGCGTCAGCCAAATGCGATCGACACCAACGCTGAAGCACCACATGATTGTGAGTGCAAGAGCTGCAAACCGATTACCCTGTGCGTTCTCCTGACGAAAGGTGTCTCCAGAGGACTCATTATTATGAGAACGCCGATGTCTGCGCTTCTCTGCATTGTGATGGAAGTGTTTTAGAATCACTCTCCTCAGCCCCGCGTAACCAGTCTTCTATCGTCCCACATAGGGACATCAACCTGTCTTAAGTAAGCACATCAAGATAACACCGTCAGAACTTATCCAAGTCCACTACATCTAGTGTCTTCTGGTAATGCAGATTTTGGCAGCTCATTTTTGGTGATGGCGGCAGATTGAGTCTACTGCCACCAAAAATACATGAGTTCTGAGCGTATCCAGATGGCACCTATCCACCAGATTAGATGATTAAGACTTACGCCGTGTAATGAACTGTGGCGCCATTCTCACCAATCCCTATTCCTTCATCATGAACAAGACTCACATCATCTCTTGAAATGGATGCACCAAATATTTTTGCAAAACCAGCCTGTCGGGCGAGTTTCAAAAAAACTCATCAATGTACCCATTCGAAGAATGGGTATGACGCATTTCACACAAGGGCCTGGGCTCTGGGGATGGTTTTCCCTTATCTGTGCTCACGAAAAACCATTTAACTGCACACGTTCTAATGTTGAGGCGCTTAACTAAGCTGCACATCACAAATAATGTCTAGATTTTTACTTTTGTATCGACCTGTACCGTTTCCCAACGGTAGCACTATCCCTAGCGTGAATACCGATAGTCTGGATCTAGATTTAGAGGTTGCTGCATTGACAGTTATCAACGCTTAAGGGTTGACATTCTATGTTGGACATAGCGATACAACCTAGGGTTCACTCAGGGTTTTTCAGAGACGCCATTGCCTTGTTTGTTCGAGATTGTGGCTTTTGTTGAGGGAGAGCGGGATTCGTTCTCAACACCCATCCCAACTCAATCCCTTACCAAAGCATGAGTACGTAGGTCAGCATCAATCTCAACGAAATTTTGGGGTAATCCCCATACCGTTTATCAAGGTTTATCAAGCCTAATCATCATGACATATCAAGAAAGACTCAATCCTTGGACTGTTCAGAGCCAACACCCTCAGATGGGCCAACAAGTCATCGCTCGGTTTCGCCGCCGTGGAGAAGCAGATGCGTACCTTAACACCATGCAAAATCTCCGGCCCGGTATGAGGTTGTTCGTTGCTTTCTCTGCTCAATCGACAAAGGAAGTTGCGATCGCCGACTAGCTGCATTGTGCATGACCAAACATGCGATGTGACTCAAGTTTCGAGACTTAAGATTTGATATTGAGTCTCGAAACTTGAGTCACAAGATTTAAGAAGTAGAATTTGTCTCCAGTGGAAAAGGATGGCGTTTAGCTGTCCTTTTTTCTTAGTTGGCGTATGTACACGATTCATGAGATAGGGCTGTAGCCATTTGCTTTAAGACCCCAATACCGTGTAATAACTAAGCTGGCTACAGTGATACACGTGGTTCCCGGTGTCTGAATGATGACCAACCCTCGATTTTCCAACCAACGTCTGGATAAAAGTCATCCAGAACTCTGCAAGGCGATCGCTCAACGCATTGAAGACGCTCCCCATCAGCGCATCACCTTTGCTGAGTTTATGGACTTGGCACTATATCATCCAGAGTTTGGGTATTACACCAGTCCTCAACAACGAATCGGAGGCAAAGGAGACTTCGTCACCTCACCCCATCTGGGGTCAGACTTTGGTGAGCTGTTAGCCGAACAGTTTGCCGAGATATGGGCAGTCATGGGATATCCGCGTCCGTTTCACCTCGTGGAAATGGGAGCCGGGCAAGGTCTCATTGTGCGAGACATTCTTCACTACCTTCATCGCGTGCATTTCGACTGCTTTGAAGCGATCGAATACCTCATCATCGAGCGATCGGCCACACTCATTGCCGAACAACGTCAGCAAACGGCCTCCCTCGCTGATGCCCAGGCGCGAATTCGCTGGTGTACCTGGGATGATATTGCTCCCGATTCCATCACAGGATGCTTCTTTTCTAACGAACTTGTGGATGCCTTCCCGGTTCATCAGCTTGTTCTTAAGGATGATCAATGGCAAGAAATCTACGTTGTTCTTGCGGCTTCATCTCTCAACTCCCTGAGCCCGCCCACTGCTTCGCCGCTTTCCCCTTCTGCCTCTTCCCGAGCACAGTTCGCTGAGATCACAGCTCCCCTCTCGACACCGCGTCTCCAGGACTATTTTTCTTGGCTGGGTCTGAAGATTGATCCGACCCGCTACACCAGTGGCTATCGGACCGAAGTGAATCTTGCCGCACTCGATTGGATGGAAACCGTTGCTAGCCGCCTTCATCGGGGATATGTACTAACGATTGATTATGGATATTCTGCCAATCGATACTACAGTCCTGCCCGTGCCCAAGGCACCCTCCAGTGTTACTACCAACATGCCCATCATTCCGATCCGTATCAGTACATCGGTCATCAAGACATCACAACTCATGTGGATTTCTCTGCACTTGAGCGTCGAGGCGAAGAAACTGGTCTCAAGACCTTGAACCGGATTGAGCAAGGGTTATTTCTAATGGCACTGGGATTAGGCGATCGCCTAGCGGCTCTCTCCAAGCCAGAGACGATTCAATCCCTTTCTGCAAATGATGTTCTTCAACGTCGAGATGCCCTACACGCTCTTATAAATCCGATGGGACTCGGCAACTTTCAAGTGCTGCTTCAGAGCAAAGCTCTTAGCGAAGACATCACCCATCAATCACTCAAAGGCTTTACCATTCCTCTCCTTGATCGATAACTGGACCTAGTGCATCGCCAAATGGCCCGCCATCGTGTCCAAACGGAACTGGCGACAGCTATAACTTGACAACCTCCGTCTCATCATTGAGGATGAAGTTTAACTTTTGTTGCGGTCTTTATAAGGTGACGCTTACGGGAGCTTCAGCATATGGGCATTGACGTACAGCGGTCGTTATCAGCTACAGCGATCGCCCTTCTTGTATCTACCTCTGCATCCATCGCAATGACTGCGAACTCGCATGCAGCGATCGCCTATGCGCCAGCCGATCAGGGACGAGCAGCAGCCGAACAGCTTTTGAATGATGGCATCCGTCAATTTCGCAATCGACAATACGAATCAGCGATTCGGTCTTGGCGACAGGCACTCGTTTTCTTTCAACGCATCAACGATTACAGAGCCGAAGCAGCCATTTTGACAAATCTAGGGTTGGCTTATAGCACCTTGGGGGACTATGCCGAAGTTGTTGCAACGCTCGAACCGGCGTTAGAGCGAGTCCGTACCTTCAATAATGCACAAGCTGAAATCGACGTGCTCCAATACCTGAGTATTGGCTATCGAGCCCTAGGAGAGGTTCCTGAAGCAGCTGCGACGCTGAATCAATTGGTAGATTTGTATAGCCAGCAGGGTAATGCAGATGCGGCTCTTGATGTCTTAGATCAGCTCGCCTCTTTTTACCAGCAGCAAGGCGCGTATCAAGAGGCTCTACATGTGTTCCGTCGAACGTTGGCGATCGCCCCATCGGTTGAGAATCCACTAGCCGGGATCACAGCCTTGGTTAACCTAGGCAACACCCATGAGATTTTGGGGAACTATTCTCAAGCACTTAGTGCTTACGAGCAGGCTCTCGAACAAGCACAGGCCAATGAGTATGGCCAGGCAGAAGCGGTTGCACGGGGCAGCATTGCCAATGTCTACACCCTTCTCGGACAACATGAACAGGCCGCAGAATTCTATGCTCAGGCTCTAGCCATTCAAACAGCTCTGGGCGATTGGCGAGGCATGATCATCTCAGGGAATAATTTGGGACGAGTTTACAATGCTCTAGAGCAATATGACCAAGTCATTGAGCTCCTTCAGTCTCCGTTAGCACTTGCTCAAGAACAGGGCGATCGCCAGGGACAGGCGGATGCGTTCAGCACCGTTGGCGTCGCGTTTCAGGCGCTAGAACGATATGACGAGGCAGTGGCATCGTTTCAAGCTGCCCTTGTCCACTACCAAGCCATCGGAGATCGTCGCGGTGAAGTTGCGATGCTGAGCAGCTTGGGCAACGCTTACCAATTGATGGGTGACCTCACGCAGGCCGCAGATATCTTGGAAACTTCCCTCGCATTGTCTCGGGCATTGGGCGATCGCACCTTAGAAGGAAAAATTCTGAGTTCACTTGGAGAGATCCAAGCCAGTCGCAATGAAGTTGATGGGGCGATCGACTACTATGAGCAAGCCTTTGAAGTCAGAGAATCGTTGCGGCTTTCCATCAATAATTTGTCAACCGCTCAACAGCAATCATTCGTTGACACCGTTGAGCAAGACTACCTGATTTTGGCTGAACTGTTGCTTCAGGACGGCCGCCCTGAAGAAGCCCAGCGGATATTGGACGCCTTGGAATAGTGCTTGATACCCAAACAGCACCGACGCGAAGAACTCACTACCGCAGAGAGTTCACCAACGCGAAGAACTCACCAGCGCTAAGGATGTATGCAACCTTGACCAAACCCTAAGAAAAAGCGGCAGACGCAATTGTTTGATGCCATGTTCAGGCTATGATGATTAAGGACGCATGTACTACATTCAGGTGTATGCACGTGAATGTAGTCAATTGGGGATGGTAGGTACAGATAATGGCGTGCGACATGTCTTGGAACAACACGTTTCATGCTCTCTTTCATGACCTTTAGTGATTCTCCTTGAAATAGCTAGCCGGAGCAGTCATTCACCGCTGTTTTAGCTCTGGCACTAGGCGTCCAATGTGAAGATTAGATGACATAACCATCGATGGTCAAAGTTTTGCATTTGTCGGACATTCACTTGGGCAGTGGATTTTCTCACGGTTACACCAATGCAGAAACCGGGCTGAATAGCCGATTTGAGGATTTTGTTCGAGCGCTGGAGCATTGCATCAATCGGGCGTTAGACGAACCGGTTGATTTAGTGTTGTTTGGAGGCGATGCATTTCCAACGGCAACGCCTCCTCCCTATGCCCAAGATGCGTTTGCGACCCAGTTTCGACGCCTTGTGGACGCTAAAATTCCAACGGTGATGTTGGTGGGGAACCACGATCAGTTTGCTCAAGGTCAGGGCGGCGCTAGCCTGTGCATCTATCGCGCCCTTGGAGTTCCTGGTGTGATTGTGGGCGATCGCCTGACAACCCACCGCATTCATACTCGACAGGGCGATGTTCAAGTGATCACGCTTCCCTGGGTGAATTACTCCACGCTGCTTACGAAGCCAGAAACAGAAGGCCGCTCAATGGCAGACATTAATGAACTGCTGTTGAGTCGGTTGCGCACAGCGTTGGAAGGAGAGATCCGACAGCTCGACGATACGCTGCCGACGATCTTGCTCGCCCATCTCATGGTGGACACCGCTCAATTTGGCTCAGAAAAGTTTTTAGCCGTTGGAAAAGGCATCGCGATCCCCATGACCTTACTGAGTCAGCCCTATTTTGACTATGTGGCTCTGGGGCACGTTCATCGGCATCAAGTGCTATGCCAAAATCCGCCCATCGTTTATCCAGGGAGCATTGAACGCGTCGACTTTAGTGAAGAGGAAGAAGAAAAAGGTTACGTTTTGGCAGAAGTTCAGCGAGGAGCCACAACCCTTCAATTTTGTCCAATCCCCGCGCGCCCGTTTCATACGCTTCGGGTTGACGTATCAAACGTTGAGAATCCTCACGAAGTTTTGCTCAAAACGCTTCAGGCGGGAAATCTTGAGGGGGCTGTCGTTCGGCTAATTTACTACGTTCGCCCGGAGCAAATGGACGTCATTTGTCAGGACGACCTACAAACCGCACTCCATCTAGCGCATTCCTACCGCATTCATGTTGAACTGGTTAGCCAGCTCGCCCATCCGCGGGTACCCGAGCTTGGTCCAGGTCGTGATCTGACACCCATCGATGCGCTGAAAACTTACATCGATCATCACCCAACCCTCCAAACCCTTGCCCATGATTTACTCAATGCTGCAGACGCTCTCTGTACCGAGGCCGAGCACTCCATCTATTTCAGTCCAACTCCGGGTGAACTTGTGCAAACCGACTCGATGACCGTGGGTGATTTGGAAGGGGAGTATGCCGCCTTAGAAAATGAACCCATCGCGAATCAACTGAGGCTTCTCTAATTACGGAACCCTTAATTACTTATTAAACTTAAGCTTCTCTTCACATTGTCTTGATACCTTCTTGAATTTTCCACCCCTGCTTCTTCAATACAATAAGGATGCCGATTGCCGATGAGAGCAACACTCGATAATCAACTTATTTTGATTCATAAAGATGATGTTCCGGCTTACAAGAAAAGCGGTTCCGTCGTTCGGAATAGTTATTTTTGGGCCATGAAAGCGATCGCCGGTCGCGCGCATCGAGACTATGATTGGGAGTATGAGGCTGAAGTTTGGGTTGCACTACAGCGCATCTTGATGTCTTTTACAGAATCGGGATATCTAGGATTGAGCGAAACGCTACTCCAGTTTCCACTCGATACTCCAATTCCAAATGTTCTTCGAAGCGTTTCAACTTGGGATGGCGGATAGCCGTTAAGGCTAATGTCAATGCGCTTAGATTGAAGGGGCTATGTCCTGCTTTTGATAAGCGATAAAGGGGTTAAGCAGACGGTTGTACTGTCATTAGCAAGCAGCGATCGCTAACCGTGAGAACGCTGGAACAGCCACTCTGTTCTTGTGATCCCCACAAATTTAGTAGTGAACATAACTCATTTAGTGATTTCAATCACGAATGAATTTGACCATCATCACAGTGAAGGTATCGCGAAGTCACTGCAAAAATCGATTTGGAATACGAATATCTTTAGTATCAAAGGTGCTGTGGCAATTTTTTGAAAGATTCTAATGTGACACTTCACTGATTGCCCCATCGGGCGATCTGCTCTCTCCAGATACTGTTTATTCTTCTGAAAGATGAGAGTCCCCGTTGTGTTAGTCACTTCACTATCGACTCGATCCCATTGCCCCGCTGGCCTTGCTCCCACAGTTCAGCAACCACAGTGAGTAGGATGACAACATCATGGAAAAGAAGCTAATTGCACTATTCAGCATCCGACGCAGACTTTGGCACCGTCTGACATCACCTTTTGCAAGTTTAGTTTTGGCTCTAAGCCTAGCCATCTCAAGTCTTCCTAATCTCCAAGCAAACGCGGCTGAAGTGGTTCCTACTTATAAGCAAGTTCACGTTGCAGACAGTGCAGAAGCAGACGCAAGCCAACTCAAACCATCTTCCTCCGCATTCCCAGCAGATGGCACTTACCTGTATGGACAGAGTCCCGAGGCAAATCAGGTCGGCAACTTCTATGCCGTCATCGAGATGAACGCCGGCAATGCAGTTGGTGCCTTTTACATGCCGTACTCCTCGTTTGACTGTTTCTATGGTGAGGTTGGCTCCAATCATCTTGACCTGACGATTGTGAATAGCTACGAGCAGGCGTCTTATGCTTATATGCTACCAATGGCTTCGAATGAGGTCGCGACGTCTGGCAATGGTGCACCTTCACCCCAGCTCGTCGGATATCATCTGATTGACTCGCTAAGTGATACGGATCATCAAATGTTGGCAACTTGTCGCGCAAATTATGGTGATGGCATCTAGAGCAATCAACGTTGCTTAGGGCTGCTAGCTTTGGTTGCAATTGAACAAATCTAAATTGCTTGGGACTCTTTGAGGTAATTACCGTCTGAATGAGTTCCAAGCTTTCGCGTTTTTACCCTAGTTGATTTTCAAGCGCAACTTGGCAGGCTTCTCAAATCCATAAAGAGGAAATGGAGATTTTGGTCGTGCGTCGTCACGCTCAAAATCTCCATTTCCTTTTCTTTTGAACGTGTTCCATACGTATGGGTTGCAAAGAGCATTCCCGCTCCCTTACAGTTTTCTTCTGTCTACCATGTTTACCGTGGACGAGGCACAAGCTCCACCGCGTCTCGACCGTCGACATCGGTTAGGTAAACCTTGACGGCTTCCTCCGTTGAGGTAGGCAGCTGCTTGCCCACGAAATCAGGATGAATAGGAACTTCTCGGTGTCCTCGATCGACCAGCACAGCAAGTCGAATTGCCTCTGGTCGTCCATAGTCGTTAACGGCATTTAACGCAGCTCGTATGGTACGGCCCTTATAAATCACATCATCGACAAGCACGATGGTTTTGCCAGATAGATTGAACGAGATGTTGGTTTTCGCTGGAGTGCGAACTTTGATTTTGTCGAGATCGTCTCGATAGAAGGTGATGTCAAGTTCACCGACATCAACTTTGACATCTTCAAGCATCTCAATTTGCATCGCTAGCAAATGGGCTAAAGGGACTCCTCGGGTGTAAATGCCAAGCAGCGCCAGCGATCGCACATCCTCAGTTTGCTCGATAATCTCAGAAGCAAGACGAGTAAGAGTTCGACGAATGGCGTCAGCGGACAAGATTTCAACAACAGTAGAGGACATCGGCATTAAGTCCACAGTTTTATGACTTTTCCGGTGAGGGGGTGCCCCAGTAAGGGAGTATTCGATGATTGTGATTCTAGCGTGAGCGGAGTCACCTGCCAGGCTGCTTGTGGATCAAACAGCACCATCTCTGCGGGATGCCGGGTCGTGAGCGCAGGGGGCGATTGATGAAGACACAAGGCAGAATTTAGGCTCAACGCAGCCCACAGCTCCAGCGCCGTTAATTGGTCAGACACAACGAGACGGTTCCACAGCACACTGAGGGCTAATTCAAGTCCGATGGCACCTGGAGGAGACTGGGCAAAAGCAACGGTTTTCTCTTCGTAGGTGTAAGGGCTGTGGTCAATGGCGATCGCATCGATCACACCTGAACGAACTCCCTCAATCAAGGCCAGTCTATCCGCTTCAGTTCCTAATGGCGGATCGAGGCGAAAGTTGGGATTGTAGCTGCTGAGATCGTCCACCGTCCACAGCAGATGCATCCAGGTGGTACTAGCTGTGATGGGAAGCCCCTGTGACTTGGCAACTCTAATGAGTTCGACGCTCCGAGCCGTGGACACTCGCATGATGTGAACACCAGCACTAGAGTCTCCATCGTCACCGCCATCAGTCAGCTCAATGGTCTTAGAATCATCGCGATTGGGATGATAGATCTCGGCAATCACCTCCAAAAGAGAGGCGAGCGAGGCTGTTTCTGACATCGTCGGATTGCCCACAAGTCCCAATCGGATCGAGGTAGCGCTCTCGCGAGCGACACCATCGCCAGCCAGATGGCGATCGCATGGCCATAGCGCAATGGGTCGCCCAAACATTTGGGCGTAATCCAACACACGCCGTATCAGAACCGAGTTTTGCAGAGGACTGCCATCAGCAAAACCTATCACCTCTGCCTGTGCCAAATCACCTAATTCAGCAAACTGTTCACCGTTCGCTCCCAGAGTCAACGCACCCCATAGATTCATGTGTGGAGCGTTGTCTAAGGCTTGAATGTGTCGTCGAATTTGATCAATTGCCGCCGGATTATCCAATGCTGGATGAGTGTCAGGTAGCACGGTGAGTCGGCTAAAGCCACCAGCGATCGCCGCTGCGGTAAGACTTTTGAGCGTTTCTCGTGATTCGTATCCGGGCTCTCCTGAGTGGCTATAAAGGTCGACCAGTCCCGGTGCTACGATGAGTCCAGGTTGGTGAATGGTTTCAATGTCCTGCTCATTGACGGTGGCAGGCAGCACCGCCATCAATGCAGGGTCCGATAGCGGAGCGTCCGTGGGCGGGGCGATCGCCGTGAGCACGCCATCCACAATCCACACATCAGAAACCTGATCCGTTCCGGAAAGCGGATCGAGCACCCTCACCTCTCGCAGCCATTCAATATGGTTCATCTCATCTGGTAGCCATGCAGGGAATAAGTGGGGTCAGGAATGGGGCGATCGCTAATCACCTCTACAGCGCACCCGCAGCCGTCTTGTCCAACACCCCACCAATAAAGGAGGTAATATTCAGCGACTGAACAAGCGGGCGTCCCTGAGGTCCAGCCGGATAATCAATCACGCTGACCGCTCCATTTCCTTGCTTAAACGTCCAAAAATGCTCAGGTCCCAACCCCATGAGCTGACACAGCAAAGACTTATTAACCGCATCATGAGCCACAACCAATATCGTTTGAGGATGGCCCAGATCTTCGCCGTCAATGGGAGCGACAGTTGAGTCTAGCATTGCCTTCCAGGCTGTGCTAGCTCGTTCCCAAACGTCATTCAGATTTTCTCCCTCAGGCATTTGCACCGTTTCTGGAGCGTCTTTCCACTGCTTCAGCTGACCTGGAAAATCTGCTTCAATTTCAGATTCAAATTTGCCTTCCCACAACCCATGTCCAATTTCAACCAAATTGGGATCAAGCTCTAATTCAATACCCAAATGGTGCTTGAGAATGATCTCTGCGGTTTCTTTTGGGCGAAGCATGGTGCTGCTGATGGCTCGATCAATATGAATGCCTTTGAGAAATTCACCACATTGCTCAGCCTGCCGCTTGCCGTTCTCATTCAACGGGACATCAATTTGTCCTTGAAACTTTTTATCGCGATTCCAGTTCGTCTCGCCGTGGCGTACGAGCAAGATACGAGGCCCCAGATGGCCTCCTCGAATGTCGGGTACCGGCTCACCCGTGTGATCCACTAAGTTGAACGATTCGAGCTGCACTGGCTCACCAATGGTGCCGGAAAAGTTGACAATGCTGATGCCACAATTCGACAGCCTCAATTTGGCCAGACTATCAGCATCCAGCCCCATTGCTGTTTGCACCAAGGCTCGATTAATTACGCTATGACCCACAACCAAAATGGTTTGGCCTTGATGATTAGGTAAAACCTCATGCCAAAATCGCCGAGCTTGGTCATATACCGCACGAATCGGATAAAACTCAACGGGTCCCTCAGGTGTGGGCAAATCCATCCGTAGATTATGGGGTTCTTCTTGCCAAACTTTGTAATCGTCAGGAAATTTTTCCTTAATTTCTTGAAAAGTGATAGCTTCCCACTGGCAAAGATTGACCTCGTACAAGTCTTGAGTAAACGAAATGTTCGGAAGATGAGCACTGTCATGGGACAGCGTTTCAACAATCAGCTCAGTCGTCGTTTTTGCACGTCGAAGCGGACTGCTGTAGATTGCATCGAGGTTAATACCTGCCAAAGCTGCTCCGACCTGTCGGGCTGAAATGCGACCTGCTTCGGTCAAATTTGATTCGTCGCAGTGCCCTTGCACGCGCCGCTGAACGTTGAATGTGCTCTCGCCATGACGCACTAGGATGACACGGGTCATCTTGGGTCTGCCCTCCAGATAACGATAGTGATTGGATACAAGGATTAGAATCCACGTTAGTCAAGCCAGAAGAATTCTACCCCGTTGTGGGAGATTGAGCAGGTTTTTGTGACTTCGCAGATTTTTGTGAGGATCGCCTGATGTGATGGTCCGATACGATCGCCTGATCCCTTTTCCTAAGATGGATGCACTCGATTCACAACGCGTTGTGAATTCGTTCAAAGCGTTAGTCTTGCACGGTCACGTTGGAATAACAATGCGACAGCAAATCAGTTTGAAACTCCTATATTGTGAGCGTTCCACGTGTGAACGTTCCACCGATGAACCAACATCGACAGAGCCACCGTAGCGATCGCACCTATCTGCCTTAAATATCCGGCTCAAAAATCCTAAGCCGTTGACCACCCAGCAATGCGATAATGCCGAAATGTGCGATCGCGAAGGAGCAAATCGTTGAGACGAATCATCTTGGGGGTTCTCACTATTTTGGTGCTGTTGGTGTCTGTGGGACCAGCACTGATTGGCAGCCTTGAAGAACCGCAGATTGGGAATCAGCTCGAACTCTATCAAACTGATCTCTTGTTACAAGCCCGTGAGCTGAAACCACCGGATGGATTTGATGCTGCGGAGCTAGCCAGTATCTTGGGGGGGCCGGAGTCTTTAGAGCAGGTTACGACTCAATACGAGCAGGCTCAGCAGAGAGTTAAAGATAATCTGACACAGTTGGCTCAGTCGATAGACGATCGCACCAGTAGCCCGCTCACAACCAATCGTCCATCCGCAGCCGATACTAACTCTGCGTTAGAAGTCAGTGATACCAACCCACCTTCTTCCCTATCTTCTTCTGTTCCATCGCGAACATCAGCGTCTAACCCAACCCCATCGAACCCTCGCACACGACTCTCACCTCCCTCGACCCAAGAGGAAAAAGCACGGTCTTTGAGTGATGACCTCGCGCTGCGAATTGGATTGCTTTATGCCGTGCAAAACAACCCTGAAAAGGCGATCGCTACTTGGCAATCCATCACTGAAACGACTATCAATGTTAATGATTCCGGTGTTCGCATACTTCCATCGATGAATCGTCTTGAGAAGGGAGAAACTGCCGACACTCTAATTGGACTCTGGCAAAAACCGACGAATGTGTCACCTGATGCTGAGTTTCATCTTCGACAAACACTAACCGGATGGTTTCGCACCCGCGCATTGGAGCAGCTTTACACCGTTCAAAATCAAACCGATGCTCTGGAAAAATTACGTGCTAATGAGCAAGAAACTGCCCAAGCAACGTTCGTCAAGCTGGCGCTGCTGGGAGCTGGCCCAGTATCCGGGTGTTTGATTGGGGTCATCGTGTTGATTGTCTTGGGGACTCAACGAATTCTCAAAGGAAAAGAAGCGCTACTCGCTGTCAATCAGAGCACTCAATCTTGGCTGACGCCGTGGGACTGGGAAATCACGTGGCAGGTCTTGCTCGTTGGTTTTTTCTTTCTCGGTCAAATCATCTTGCCCATCAGCGTTAGTCTAATGCGCAAGCTGTTGACGCCCATTTGGCAACAAAACGGATGGGCCCTTGGGCTCACCAGCGGACAAGCAACTGCCATTACAACGACAACCATCTACGTGCTGATGGCGATCGCCTCAATTCTGGTGCTCTATTTTTCCATCAAACCGTCACTTCCCTTACCGGAGGGATGGTTTAACGCATCGCTCAAGAGTCGATGGTTTCTATGGGGTCTCGGGGGCTATTTTTGTGCGGTTCCCCTTGTGATTGGGGTTTCCATTGTGAATCAGCAAATCTGGCAAGGGCGAGGCGGCAGTAATCCACTATTGGAAATTGTGTTGACTGAAGGCGATACCGTAGCACTCGGCATTTTCTTCTTTACAGCGGCGATCGCCGCTCCAATCTTCGAAGAGATTTTGTTTCGAGGCTTTTTGCTTCCCTCACTCACGCGATACATGCCCATGTGGGGAGCCATCATTTTAAGTAGCATCATCTTTGCTACGGCACATCTCAGCTTTTCTGAAGTGCTGCCCTTAACCATTCTGGGAATGGTGTTGGGATTTGTCTATGCGCGATCGCGTAATCTCCTGTCATCCATGATGGTTCACAGCTTATGGAACAGCGCGACAATGATTGGCCTATTGGTCTTGGGTAGTGGTATCAACTGATTTCAAGGGTCGCTAATCGACCAGACGCTATCATTACTTGGCTAATCACGACTGTGACAATAAGTGTTAGATTTTTCCAAAATCGCCTGATGAAACACTCAACTGGTGCTTAAATGTAGGTCTGGTTGATGAAGCTGGTCTCGTCTTGTTTTAGTGCCTACCGAACCGTTCACTGGATCGTTTGGAAGCTAACGTCCTTCTCCTAAAGGAGTCGGCCTTGTTCTAGCATTACGAGAGTCGAACAAGGGTGCTGAGCAAAAACCATCGTCAACACGCACCACGATCGCTGTTTTACGGCGTTAGCTTGTTGCGTGGATTGTCGTGACGCCAAATCTACACGTTGTCTGCCTGTTAAAGAACCGAGCGCTATGGTGTGTTAAATTCTCGCGTTGCAGAGATTGACTCAAACCGTTGCCAAGTGTTCGAAACTAGATTTGGTGCGAGAACCCTGGTTATCAGTGTGAAGAATGGCAAAGGACACACGATCGCATCTGTTTCAACTGATTCAACTGACGTTGCCCATCTGTTTAGCAACAGTAAGAAATGGCGTGAAATCCATTTGGTCTAGACCACAGATTAGGCTGCATTCCCGTGAACAGTGGCGAGCAAGCGGGATAAAGCGATCGCCATTCACGATGAGGGCATGGGTGACTGCAATTGTCACCGCAATCGTGGCGAGTACTTTAAGCCTACTATTCGTACTATCTATCTCGTCTCCAGGAAATGCTCAGTCGACTGATATCCAACGGCTTCAGCGGCAGCAGCAGCAGGTCGAGCAAGAGCGTCGCACTCTTCAACAGCAGCGCAATGAGGTTGAGAGCCAAGAAAATCAGGCCGAAGATAAGCTCCGAGGTTTGGAGGATACGATTCAATCCACCGCTGAAGATATTGCTGAGAACGAAGAAAAATTGGCGATCGCCAACGCTCAGTTGAACACGCTTCAAGAAGAACTCGCAGCAGCTGAACAGCGCTTTCAGGATCGACAGTTCGCCACGATCGGGCGCCTGCGGTTTCTCCAGCGTCAAACATCAAGCGAAGGGTGGGCGGTGCTGCTGCAAAGTAGCGACATTAATGAGTTTCTCGACCGACGACACCATCTCAAGCGCCTCTACGAAGCGGATCGTGCAATCTTGACGGACCTCAAGACAGAGGCCGATGATTTAGAGCAACGCCGACGAACCGTTGAACGTCAGAAAAATGAGATTGCCTTGCTCACTCAAGAATTGCTGGCACGAAAGACAGAATTCGAAGCTCAAGCTCAAGAACAGCAAAAGCTGGTCTCTCGACTACAAGATGACCGTCGAGCATTAGAAGCCGCAGAAGCTCAGCTAGCAGCTGATTCGGAAAATCTTTCAGGCTTAATCCAACAGCGACTCGCCGCTTCTCAAGGCATCGTTAGAGGCACGGGCCGCTTTATTTTCCCTGCCAATGGACGAATCAGCAGTTCCTTTGGTAATCGGGTGCATCCGATTTTAGGCTATCGACGATTTCATGCTGGCATTGATTTTGCAGCAAGCTACGGCACGACAATTCGAGCAGCTGATTCGGGTCGAGTGATCTTCTCAGGATGGTATGGCGGCTATGGCCGAGCAATCGTCATTAATCATGGAAATGGCTTGACAACGCTCTACGCCCACGCGAGTCGATTGTTTGTGTCTGAAGGGGCGATTGTCCAGCAGGGGCAGGCGATCGCTGCAGTGGGCTCATCTGGATTATCGACAGGGCCACACCTTCATTTTGAAGTTCGTCGAAACGGTTCTCCCATCAACCCACGCGATTTTCTGTAACGCTGTATTTAACCAATGCGTTAATTCTTCAAAAACCAGCGATAAATGGGGGCGCTCACCGCTATATCGCTGGTTTTTAGAGAAGCAGCATAACGGCAGCCTACACCAGCAGCCAGCAAATGAAAGAGTTTGGCGATCGCGCTCACGATTGAACGTCCATGGTAGGCAGACACCACTGCTGCCAGCTCATAAACAAATGATGATGCTCAAAATAGCACTCTACTAAATGGGCATTCCCTCCAAGCACCGTTGCTTCGTTCGCTAGCGAATATACGGCCCAAAGCATTGAGGTCGGTAACTGAATGCGTACAATGCGATAGCCGTGGCGATCGACTCGACGGTCAATTTGGCAATGGTCAAGGATACCTTGGATGTCTGGTGACATTACACGTTTTTAAGCCATGGCGTCAATGGACTGAGATGGTTTCCCGACGTGGGGGTACGACATATGTTCACGACGTTCCACCGCCCAACATTGGAAGTGACCAACCTCCATCAGTCCTGTTCCATTATCCAACAGGTTCCTTTGCCTAGTTCTGAAGATGTCATTACGATGCGCAGGGTGTCGCATCATCGGTTCCAAACTAGAAGAATACCGTTCATCGTCGCAGTTAGCATTTAGGTAAGCTTGCACATAGCTTTAGCCACTTAGGCTAGGGCACCGAGTATCATTCGGTTCCTTGGCACATCGCCCGATGTCCGCCGTCTTGTCTTAACGAAACTGGCTACGGCTATCAATCCAAAATCATTCAAACCATTACGGACCCGCATTCCTCAGCATTATGTCGTTCAACACCCTCATCCGATCGTCCCTCCAACAACCGTGGACGTCACTGTATGCCAAAGGTCTTGCCGCAATTTTGTTTTACGGAGCCACAGTCCATGTGATGAACATGGCCGGACTAACTGGAACTCCCTGGCTTTCAACGCCGCTGCTTTGGCGCGTTATGGATGTGCTGTTACTGGTATTTAACGGGGTTGCCGCAGTGAGTCTCTGGCGAGGATTATCGTGGAGTGTGTGGTTTGTCTTTATTGGCATTGGACTCTTACAGGTCATCCCGTACACTCTGCTGCGATCGCACTTTATCCTTAAACCGGACGATGCTCAAACGCTAAATAGTCTGCTCGGAACTGAAGCCGTATTACTAGGATTTTTGGCACTCCTTATTTGGTTTAGAAAATAAAAATATGGAATACCTTAAAAAGAAAAGTGCAGCGTGAGGCAGGAACTCGAACAAAAACAGAAGGGATTGGACAAATCTATGTCCAATCCCTTCTGTCATCAACACTATAAACGAGCGACCTGACCTTCTCTACAATTACAGTAACCAGTGCTTGAATATCAACAACATCAAGCTACGTGGTTCACTAAAAGAGCCATAAACCGCGCTACGAATTGAATCGCTAGCTGCACATAAACGGTATGGACGAGAAGGTGACTGGCAGTACTCTGAGCAGCTACCATTGTGACCTCCCAACAGATATTTAGTTTTTTCTAATGCTTGATTCTATTATGCCTTTCTATTCGTAAGATGACAACCCTAAAATCCTTGTTTTTAGTGATCTTCTGTCTAATGGAGGACGCTTTCTTCACTGTCTACTCAAAAATTGGGCGATCGCCCCGAGCGCTTACCCTTTTCATTCTTTTATGATCGTTGCCAGTCATAATGCGATCGCACCCTGTTACAAGAGCTGAGGAGAATGATAGGTGTACCAGTGCTGAGCAATGTCTACCCGACGGCACAGCCACACTTGCTCATGGCCCTGAACATAGTCGAGAAACCGTGCCAATGCAGCCGCTCGGCCTGGACGCCCCGCCAAACGACAGTGGAGTCCGATACTCATCATCTTTGGAGCTTCAGCACCCTCGGCATACAACACATCAAAGGCATCCCTCAAATACGTGAAAAACTGTTCGCCAGAATTGAAGCCCTGGGCTGAGGCAAATCGCATGTCGTTGTTGTCAAGGGTATACGGAATAATCAAATGGGGCTTGCCATGGTCAGTGTTCCAGTAGGGCAAGTCATCTGCATAGCTGTCGGCATCATACAAAAAGCCCCCTTCTTCAACGACCAGTCGTCGAGTATTTGGACTGAGCCTACCCTGATAAAAGCCAAGCGGACGAGTTCCGGCAATCCGGGTGTGGATATCAATCGCCGTTTGAATATGCGCTCGTTCGGTGTCTTCGCCAACATATTGATAGTCAATCCATCGATAGCCATGACTGGCGATTTCCCAGTCAGCCTCGACCATGGCTGCCACAACATCAGGGTTACGTTCCATCGCCATCGCCACTGCATAGACCGTGACTGGAATCTGCCGCTGAGTAAAGAGTCGATGTAGTCGCCAAAACCCAGCTCGGCTCCCATATTCATAGAAGGACTCCATATTGAGATTGCGAACACCCAGCAGCGGAACCGCCCCGATGGATTCTGACAAAAATGATTCAGATGCCGGATCACCATGGAGAATGCAATTTTCTCCTCCCTCTTCATAGTTAATGACAAACTGCACAGCAATTCGAGCTTGATTTGGCCACTCAGGATGGGGAGGATGCTGTCCATAACCGATGAGATCGCGTGGGTAGGGTCGTGCCATAGGGGTGAGTCCAATCGTGTTAGGTCTTAGCGTACCGCAGCGATCGCTAGAAGAAACATCTCTTTATCGTTTGCCAACACTGAATAGGAAGGGATACCGCAAAAGTTTGCAATAGTCGTGAGCCCAGTCGGCTGTCGTAGCTTTGGAACAAACTCTAGGTCATGTTTTCTAGCAACCTTATTTTCTAGCGGCCTTATTCTCTAACAGCCTTATACCGTTTCCCTAGTCAACTTTCTCACTTTGGGAGACGCTCAGCGAATTGATATTAATAGAGGGTTCATACTTGATTGTTAATATCTTATGAGGAAGGGAATTATTCAGTCGAATAATTCGGTGTTTGATAGATGTTTGAACTATGAGGTTTTCTGCCGACAGAAATAGCCGGCCCTCTCAGGGGCTGCTCCGCCAAAACAGGCTTCTGAAAGGAGTAAACGAGGCTATCCAGCAACTGCTATCAATTGCTGATTTTGATGAAGCAATAAAGGCAGCACTCGAAAAAATTGCCACTGCTGCAGAAATTGATTGCCTATTCATCTATCAACATCATGTTGATGCCCACACTCAACACGAGTTCGCCACTTGCCTCTATGAATGGTTAGCGCCAGGGCTTAGTCAGTTTAGTCAAAGAGCCCAACCAGGGCAGCTTCCAGAATTGTATGAGGCCATCGATAACGTCTCAGACTGTTTAGTCCAGCTGAAGGCAGGAAACCCTGTGCAAGCGTTGAAGGCAGATCTGTCAGCAGCAAGACAACGTCAACCAGAAAATGCACCTGCATTATCCACTCTGATGCTTCCTATCACGATTGGAGAGGCGTATTGGGGAATTTTGGGCGTTGATGACGACACGACGGAACAGGTGTGGAACAACGCGGAGGTAGCGATTCTAAAAACGGCAGCAACCTACATTGGCAAAGCGATTGAGCGCGATCGCACTCTACAGGAACAAGACGCCATAACTCAACGACGGATAGCAGAGTTAGATGCGCATAACCAAGTTCTAGCCAAGCGAGACCATATTCTTGAAGCAACTGCAGCCGCCGCCAATGTGATGCTTACCGCTGTAGATTTCAATAGTTCAGTCTGTCGCGCCTTGAAAATCATAGGCGAAGGACTGGATGCTGACCGCGTCAACATCGGTCAATACTTTCCGCCCACCCCTGAAAGACCGATGGGCTATCACCGATTTAGTCCATATGAGTGGGTTTCTGTAAACACGTCGATTCAGGCCCAGCATCCAGAACTTGCAGAGATTAATGACCAAGGCGTAGAGTTCATTGTTGAGCAGTTACGTAGAGGCGAAATCTTTATTGGCATTGTGGAAGAATTACCTGAACCGTTTCGAAGCGGGCAGTTAGAGCTTGGTGCCAAGTCCACCTATGCCATTCCCATTTCAGTCAATGGCAGTTACTGGGGGATTCTCGCCTTTGATGATTGTCGCCGCATCACCCATCGAAGCGATGCAGAACTCGAAGCATTGAAAACATTAGCAAGCTGTATTGGCAATGCGATTGAGCGCGATCGCAATCGCACAGAGAGAGAAGACGCGTCTTCGGCTCGCGCGACCGAGCTAGAAACATATAATCAGCAGCTCCAGCAGCGTGACAATTTACTCAACTGTGTAAACGAAGCCACTCAATGCTTAGTCGCGTGTGACGATCTAGCCGTTGCGCTACCGACAATGCTGAGAATTTTGGGAGAGGGTACTCGCCAGTGTCGGGCCTATATTCTAAAAATTACCCGAGATGCCGAAACAAACGAACGTATCTTCAACTTAAGCTTAGAGTGGGACGCGCCACACATTCCTCCCAAAGAAGAAACGGGCGGAAAATTTCCAGTTCCCATTAGCCGCTTTCCTGATCGCTTAACTGCACCCCTCAAGGCCGGAAAAGTAACCCAGTTTCTGGCCCGTGAACTTGACGGTATCGCGCCAGACGATCGCCTACCCGGACAAGCAAGAGCACTGGTTGGAGTTCCCATTATGATCAATGGAGACTGGTGGGGACTGCTGGGCCTAGATGATTGCATTGAAGAAAGAGTTTGGAGTGATGCGGAAATCACCGTTTTAGAAACAGCGGCCACAGCTGTGGGCAATGCCGTTGAGCGAAACTACAGCCGCAAAGCCCGCGAGGCAGCCGAACGCACGGCTCTGATTGAAAGTGAACGTGCTGCCCGTGCAGCTGAGCTCGAAGCCACAAATAAAATCTTGACGACGCGCGATCGTTGGCTCGAAACAACTGCTGCTGCGACAAATGTGCTGCTGTCTGCCACCAACGTATCAACCAGTGTAGATGCCGCGCTCCAGACTATTGGTGAAAACCTGGAATGCGATCGCGTCTTTGTCTTTCAATTTATGACACGGCCGAGTGCATCAGCGGATGACCCAAGCTATGCACAACTGACCCACGAGTGGTTTTCAGAAGGACTAGAGCCTCACATTGACATCCCCGAGATAGCAGAAATTTCAGGTGAACGCTTTCAATACTTAAATCAACAAATCATGTCTCAGCAGTGGCTCGGTGGCATTGTTGACGAACTGCCGGAACCATTGCGCAACTATCAACAGTCCCTCGGTGTTAAATCGGTGTACGTGGTGCCGGTGTTTATCAACGGTGAACCATGGGGCGTTGTTGGCATCAATCACTGCTATCAGGCTAAGCGATTGAGCCTAGAAGAGATTGGAGTCTTTAAGACCGCTGCAACTTGTATTGGAAGTGCAATTTATCAAGAAACCGTGCGGCGCGACCAAGCCGCCCAAGAGCGAGCGCGATTGCTCGATAGCGTTGCCGAAGTGGCAAATTTGCTGCTGCGATCAACAGACTATACAACGGTGTTGCCAGAGGTGGTCCGGCTGTTAGGGGAGGCCGTGGAGTGCGATCGCTGCGGGATTGGTCAAGACATTTCGCACCCTATTTCTGGGCAAGCCGCAGTAGAAGTACGCCCAGAATGGGAATGGCGAACGCCCACAACCTTATCCGCATCCTTCTTTAGCCCTCACGACGATGGACTTTATTCTTGGGATGATGGTCCTTTTCTAACGGCGCAAATGCGGCAGGGGGTGGCAGCAAGTTATCTAGTCGCTGACTTGCCTGAAAAAGATCGGTTGCTCATGAACCGCCAAGGGGCAACAGCCACGCTGTTTGTTCCCATCACGGTGGGGCAGATGTTGTGGGGGTTTATTCACTTCGACAGTAATCGCAGCGAACCCCGACTCTATGGCGAAGTCGAGATTTCGATTTTACGGGTTGCCGCAGAGAGCATTGCAGCGGCGATTGCCCGACAGGCCCAAGATGAAGCCCTACGAAAATCTGAGCAAGCGATTCTTGCAGAGCGAGAGAAAGCTGCGCAAGAAAGAGCAGCAGAGTTATCCAAGACCAATGAGGTCATTGGCCAATCGCTCAGCACACTGACATCAAACCCAGAGTTAGATAAATTCCTTATTCAGCTCCTGTCCAGAGTCAGCAAGCAAATCAATGCTCATGAAGCAAACTTATTTTTATACGACGAAGCAACCGATGCATTGAGTAAGCGCATCACCATTCAGGGTGCATTCATCTATAAGGGAGCGGCACCCAGCGACCCAGAGCTGTTCAAACAGCCCTTCCCAACACACACGCTATCGATTTGGGAGGTGCTCCTTAGCAGCACAAAACCGCTAACACTGGATACCAGCAATCCTGAAGTTACGCAACTCTATTGGCCAGAGTCTGTCCCCGATTACGCTTCTCAAGACTCATGTTCTATTGTGTGTGCCATCATGAAAGTTGGCAATAAGCCGATTGGATTGATTAGCTTCGCATTTCGCAAAACTGCTGCTGTTACAGACGAACAGCTTGAATTTATTCAAGCATTAATCAACCAGGCCACCCTTGCCATTCATTTAACAGCCCTTGCAAAAGAGAACCAGAGTTCTGTGCTGACTGCTGAGCGTAACCGCCTTGCTCGCGAAATCCATGACACGTTAGCGCAGGCGTTTACAGGTGTCTCTCTCCAACTCGAAGCTGTGCGTGGCCTTGCGAGTCAAGCGACGCACAATCCTAACGCTGCCCCTCAAATCCTCTCCCAAGTGCAAATCTACATCCGCCGTGCACGCGATCTAGCTCGTCAAGGACTCTCCGAGGCTCGTCGCTCTGTCTTGGCTCTGCGCTCTGAAGCGTTAGAAACCGACGAACTTCCTGAAGCGCTGCGCAAAGTGGTAGCCGCAGCAGCTCACAATACTAACTTACAAACCTATTTCTATCTTGAGGGCCAACCCGCGTCTCTCTCAGACGATCTTCAGCTTAACCTGTTACGAATTGCACAAGAGGCCATCACCAACACCATCCGTCATTCTCAAGCCACTCAATTAGACATGACACTCACCTTCATGGAGGATTATGTCAGACTTCGGATTGCAGATAATGGAGTCGGATTCGATACCGCTTCATTGTTAGAGGTCAGTGGTTTCGGCTTAGTGGGTATTCGTGAGCGTGCTGACCGGCTCGGCGGAACGTTTGAGCTACACAGCACACTGGGTGTAGGGACAACCCTTAGCATTATTATCTCTCTCCATCAGCCGTTATGATAACTGACTCATCGCCTATCACCATTCTTGTTGCTGAAGACCATGGCATCGTTCGTCAAGGTATCGTTTCCATTCTTCAGCTTCAAAATGATTTTGAAGTCGTTGCCGAAGCACGGGATGGGCTTGAGGCAGTGGAATTGCACGCGCTCCACCAACCAAATATCACTTTGATGGACTTGCGGATGCCGAACCTAGAAGGGGTTGATGCCATTACACGCATTCGCGAAAAAAGCCCTAATGCTAGCATCATCATTCTCACAACTTACGACACTGACGAAGATATTTATCGAGGTCTTCAGGCAGGAGCCCGGGGCTATCTTCTTAAAGATGCAGACTTTGAAGAACTTATTGCTGCTGTTCAGACGGTTTATGGCGGCAAGCGCTACATTCCACCGAATGTAGCACTGAGGTTGGCAGAACGCATTGAGTGTGAAGAATTAACCGACCGAGAGCGAGACGTTCTTAAATTGATGGTATCGGGTAATAATACGAATGCGATCGCTGAAACCCTAACCATATCCGAAGGAACAGTAAAGTTCCACATTAACCATATCTTTCAAAAGTTGGGGGTTAAAGACCGCACTCAGGCTGTTATCGTCGCATTACGTCGTGGATTGGCTCGACTCGATACCTAGTTCTCAGATATGAGAGCCTAGCCAATCGACCAGGTTTTCTTCAGTTCAATCGTTAGAATACGAAGCTCCTCACATAGTAAGAAAAGGTTTCTATCGATCAATCTGGAAAAAAACAGGCTGACTATTAGTCGTGCTTTCAGCTCAGCATCTCTACGATGGCCCTGTTACCACAGGTTAATCTCGTGACGCTACCTGAATCGTCCCGCAATGCTGACGTTTTTGGCCTTGATGGCATTAGCCTCTCTTGCAATATGAGTATTCCAATGAGTGAGTCGTATGAGTTTTGTGAGGATGTGCAACGGATGACGTCCTTCACAACTGTTCCTAATGAGCTTACCTTATCCAATACCTGGAAGTGGTGCTGTTATGTGGTGCTGAAATCGTAGCGTTAACTCATCAGTTCTACGGTTGTAACCCATACCCCATGCTCCCGTTGATCATGGTTGCAGTCATCATATCTATTTGTCGCCGCAGCACTTAATGTACTCGGTGGACACCCAAGAACATCTTACTGGCCTCTAGTTTCGAAGCACAGAGAATTTTTAGATCACCTGGACAAATTCTATGCAATCAGATTTCGTGTTTTGATGAGAGGGAGTTCACCTTACCAAGATGACGGTAAGGAGCTAACG
>JBCBLF010000309.1:0-4858 GCA_038520475.1 Cyanobacteria bacterium J06627_8 | reverse complement strand
CTTTGTTAACGATGTTAACAAAGTAAGAATTTTCAAGACGCAGCAAACACCGTTTTGAACGATTGCTGTGCAGCATTCACGTCTATTAAAGGTGATGGTAATGGATCAAACAACAGTGCTAGAGCAATTAGCAACGGATGCTGCTTTTAAGAAGAAGTATCCAATGCTGGCATAGCAGTTCAAGAATTGGCTAGAGAGTCAATCAAAGCGTTCTGAAAAAGTTGGGGCGATCGCAGAGAACACTATTAGTAAGTGAGGTAACCAAATTGTTGATCTCAGAGCACGAAACAACGATCAATTTCGACTACGAAGAGCGAGTTGTGCGCATCTACACAACTCGCGAAGGTGTCTACAACGGTGTCATTCGGCGTTTAGGAAAAGAAGTAGACTACCAGCCCAGTGGAACAGTAAATGCGTGGTCTTTTGTTATTCCAATGGCAGCTTGCCGGACTCCAGAATTCATCTGTAAACTTCTTAATCCAGATGAAAAGAAAGCGATGACTGAAGCACAAAAAGCAGCGCTTAGAACTGCATAAGGTAACCCCACGATACCAAGTTAGAACGGCGATCGCGGGGTTAAGGAATTATTCCAGAGCAGCAGAGCAACTAACCACGGTTCATAGCATGGGTAAAGAATAGCATGAAGCTCAGTCTAAAGGAAAAACGAAAGAATCCAAATTTTGGATTTGTTTACTTGATACATGCCGTTGGTTCAGGTAGATACAAAATTGGTTTTACAAAAAGACTTCCTGGGATTCGACTTCAAGAAATACAGCATGGCAGTCCGTTCCCTCTCAAGCTAGTCAAAGACCACGAGACTTTTGAAGGCAGTCAACTAGAGACATATTGGCATCAAAAGTTTTGCAATAAGCGTGTTTACAACGAGTGGTTTGAATTAACCAGCTCAGATGTTGAATCGTTCGTTGCAGGAGCAATTTAGAGATGCCCATTTTCAGAGTTGAACACAATAAGTTTTATACCTGCATCTCCAATGCCGCTATTAGAGATGGTCGCTTGAGCTATGGAGCCAGAGGTTTGCATCACTTACTCCTCAGCAATAGTGATGAATGGGATATTAGCGTGAGAAATCTTGCAGCAATTTCTAAAGAGGGCAGAATTGCGATCGCTAACTTCATCAAAGAGCTTGAAGAATTTGGATATCTCACCCGTGAACAAAGTCGAGCTAAGGGTACATTTTCCAAAACCGTTTACAACGTCAGAGAACTACCAAAAAACACAAAAGTAGAATTCATTGATGATTCACCCGTGATCACATTTCCTGACCACGGTACCGTGGTCAGGTTTACCGACGTCGGTGACACCGCGTGCGGTCAGACCGTGATCGGTGAATCGAGCCACATAGAAGTAACAAAAGAAAGAAGTAAAAGAAAGAAAGAAATAACAAATACCCCCCCTACCCCCCAAGGGGAATTTGAGGGGGATGAGCCGAAACAATGTTCGTTAGACATCCCCCTACCTGAATCGACCGTAGAAGCCACAACCTCTGATCAGCAAAAACCGTCAAAGAAACCGAGGCGTGAGAAGAAAAAGTATCCCCGGCTTTCCTCTGACGACATTAAAAACTTTGCTGATGTTTACAGCGAAATCCTTGAGTCGCAGCAACTCCAGAGGGTCTGGCATGGTTGGAAATCGGAAGCAACATCGGAATCACGCCTAAACCTGCTTCAGCGATTTTGCGATCAGTGCATGAAGCGGGAGTATGAGCCTCTTGAGGTTTGGAGAACGGCGCTGCTGTATGGGATTAAGGAGGTTGTCTGGGTCAAAAAGCCTCGCAAAGGCAACAAGCATAGCCCTGACACGTTTATCCGAACGACAAGCGATTGGGCGATCAACTGGTATTCGGCTGTGTTGAGTACCAGTTGGCAGCCGCGATCGCCAGCTCAAAAAATGGCTGAGTCCTACTCGCGACTTCCAAAAGCGCTGCAGGTGCTCTATGCGCAGGAATTACAGGATTTAAAAAATCAGGGGGTGAAAGTCAGTGAACATTATTGACCCAGAAGAGTTCAAAGCGTTCATGGATGCACTAACAACCCGCATCAAGGGGGGTGATTATCACGAATGCGACCCGATGACTGTGAACATGTACTACCAGTCTGTTGCCGTGCGCATGGACTCACTCGAGCTGGTTCGGCGCTTTAATCACCTGTACGCACATTGGAGTCATTACCGGCTCCCTTCTCCCGATGAATGGCTTAAGGCGGGTGGGGCGCACGAGGTAAATGCTGAGGCGTATCGGGCGTTCAAATCGAGTGACCCACCACTATTGACTTCAGGGAACTCATCTGACACCGACAAGCTTGAGCAGGCAAAGCAGAATCGCATCAAGGTTCTAGCTGCGATTTACGAATCACAGGGTGAAACGAATTTCTACAAAGCCATGCTCAATGGGCGATCGCATTCATGGGGTGGCATGGTGGCCAAGCTTACAGGGCATTCAGGTGTGATAACTCACGACGAAGTGATGAACCAGGTGGCCTTCAATGCATCAACCAAGAGCGAGAAGAGACGAGTAACCAGTTTTTGATTGTGGCCTGTGACTTATCTGACCCTCTCATTCGCATTCAGCTCAACCTTAAGGCCATTGGCGATCGCCGTTACACCTCATCTGGAGCAGACCGATTCAGCGATTTTTGTCTCAAGCATGGCATTGACGAACCAACAGATTACAGGCGACTTGCACGATTGACCGATGAAGCGATCGCGAGCCTAGACCGGCAATTAGAAAAACTAGCCAAGGAGGGCGCTAATGACTCAGCCCAGCAATGTTAAATGCAACGTACAACTCACAACAAGTATTTGCCCAGACTGCGGTAAACAGCCCGTCAGCCTATCTGATTTACATTTTCCGCTATGTTCTACCTGCCGAGCAGAACGGGCGGCCTCCTGGCTAAGACAAACGTTTCTAGGGAGGGCGATCGCACAATGAGCAGTATTTATCCATTCCAAGAACTTAACTTCTATGGCAATTGCCCCATACAAGGGAAATTCCTGATTGACGGACTGTACTTGTATTTTCGCGCCCGTGGAGAAGACGCAACGCTGGATGTCTATGACTTAGATCATATTCCCGAGGAACTGCCAGATGATGACCTGCTGCTATGGGAGGGCGGTTTTAGTTCCTGGGATTGGCCTGATGCTGGATGGCTCAGCCGAAATGATGCGCTTTATGTGTTGCACCTGCTTTGGGCTGACGCAAAGGAGGCGATCGCATGAGTGAATTTTTCAAAGGCGCGATCGCCGTTCACAAACCCTCAAATACGCTATTTCGAGCCGAGCACCTGCGAGATGGAAGGCTGTTTCCTGGTGAGTCACCCACCTGTTTCAGTGTGAATGATTGCCGAGTGGCTGCAACCTCGGACATCCCAACGAATCGCCCATTCATGATACGCGTCGGTGATTCACGCATTCATATCCGTTTTGATGAGACATTGCAGCAATTTGTTCTCACTGATGGCAAGAGATGCCTTGGAGTAAGACCGCCCCTAGAACAATGCGAATTTTTTGAGGATGCCGTTCATTCGTTTGCTCGGTTTTTTGACGGGGCGATCGTCGATGAAGAGTCTGAGCCACAGTTATTACCCCATTGGGAGAGAAGAAGACATGAAGCTTGAAGACTATGCAAAAAAGGCCCGAGAATTCGCAAATCATGACCTTGAGCCAAAAATGGCGATCGCCACTTGGGGTCTCGGTCTGACCGGTGAGTCTGGAGAGGTGGCAGACATCATCAAAAAGTATGTTGGCCACGGTCACCCGCTCGACAGGACTAGTCTCATCAAGGAACTGGGTGATGTGCTCTGGTATATCGCGGCGATCGCGGATGCCGTTGAGGTGCCCTTTGAAGTGATTGCGCAGCAGAACCTAGAAAAGCTCCGCAATCGATACGGGGATAAGTTCTCAACAGAGAAAAGCATCAATAATCGAATTTGACGACCACGGATTGCATCTAACAAGAGGAACGGGACATGGCAACAGCGATCGCTCTAAGTGTATTGGTTCTCATCATATTCACTGCTTACTTCGTGATTTTGGCAATTAAGTTCAGCAATGTCGAAGATTTCGATGAGAGGAATCAGCAATGACAAAAGCCCCTTCATTTCCATGCTTATCAGGGTAGAGGCTCCGAGATCGATGGGTCTGCATCTCCGATGAATCGATTAATGATTTCCGAGAGTTGTCAAAAATGAACGTAGCAATAGAACCAAGACAGTTTAGAACGATTCCATGCGTAGGCGATCGCGTCCGTGCGACCCGAACCTATTGTGGTAACACGGCTAGTCATGTGGGCGTCGTCATTCCCGATCCTGAAGAGCACACGGGCACTGTCTTGGTGTTTTTCAAATACACAACGCCAACCGTAGAGGTGATCGCTCGTGACAATCCTCCAATGGTTGAGTATTACCCACCAGCCGGTCGGATGATCAACATTGTTAGGATGCCCCTAGAACGTGTTGAGCTGATTGGCGCTGCTGAAGCTCAGAGGTATGCGATCGCCCAGGCGAAGATGCATCAGCCGGTCACCTACTCTCTCAGTGCTAAAGCTTTTAATCGGTACAAGAAGGCTGAGATCTTTAAGTACGATAGCTTTCAGTGGAGTGTTCTAGGGGCAGATGATACCTGTATTAGGGCGATCGCTGTTGTTCGTCCTGATAGGTGGATCGGCCCTTCATTCGGCGTTGAAAACCGCATCTATGACCCCATGCTTGAGCGCCAGTCGATGTATGGATTTACGTTCAAGTCCAAGAGTAAAACATGGGTGTGTTCAGGGCTTGAGGCAGTTTTTAGGATAGGTGATTCTAAATGCAATCTACATTTGCAAGCTAATGATTTTGCCCCTAGA
>JBCBLF010000308.1:0-4890 GCA_038520475.1 Cyanobacteria bacterium J06627_8 | reverse complement strand
GGATTTTCAAAACTGGATTAGGTATGGATAACTGGCCCAATGCCTCAAACCTCATTCGTACGCTTTTCAGATTTTGATGTTAAGTGTGCCCAGAGTCGTCTATCGCTAACCTCGACTCCTCATTCAACCTTCAGAGCAACAAGACTCATAGAGTGAGCACTATCATGATCATTTCAAATCTGATTTTACTACTGTTGAGTATAAATGACTATCTGGCGATCGCTCTTTTCATTTCGCTCGTGCCATTGTTGGGTTTTGGCGTTGCCTCGCATAACCAATTCCCGCGGCTCATATCACCGTTTCTGGGCTCAACCTGATGAAGACATAGAGATTTTGGGCGCACAATGCGCGCTCAAAACCTTTAAACCTGCCAAGTCGTATCTGTGCTTAACTCAGTTGCATCGTGCTCTAACTCGTAAATGGAGTAGACTTTCTGACGACTGGTCTAGCCAAAATGACTCTAAGGTAACAAATCACTGTAAGCTGGAATCTTGGATTAGCGTTGTTAGGCCCATAGTTGGTGGTTGAGGAAAGCACATGAAACGACGTCAATTTATTCAGTTTGCAGGTGTTAGTGCCCTTTCGACCCTATTCCTTAGTACTGGTCCGCTCGCCCGTTCAAGTCATGCCCAAACTGGTTCAGTAACCGTTCAGTGGTTGGGGCATACCTGTTTCTTATTTTCAGGAAACGGACGACGCATTTTGGTCAACCCGTTTCGAACGATTGGCTGCACAGCAGGATATCGAACTCCTGATGTTGTCGCTAATCTTGTGATGATTAGCAGTCGTTTACTCGACGAAGGTTCTGTAGAAGGGTTACCTGGAAATCCTCGTATTCTTGCGGAACCTGGAGTGTATGAGTTCAGTAATATGCAAGTGCAAGGCATTGCAACGGCTCATGATTTGAACGAGGGACGGCGATTTGGTACAAATGTGGTTTGGCGTTGGAGCCAAGGCGGCTTGACCATTCTTCATATGGGTGGTGCGGCGGCTCCAATCACACTGGAAGAGCAAATTTTGATGGGACGCCCTGATGTGCTTTTTATCCCAGTCGGCGGTGGATTGAAAGCGTATGATGCTGAGCGAGCCGTTCAAGCAATTGACGTATTAAACCCTAGGATTATTGTTCCGACCCATTACCGAACAGCAGCGGCTGATCCAGAGACCTGTGATATTTCGGGACTCGATGAATTTCTTTCACGCTTGGGTGACGTGCCTGTGACTCGACGCACGGCGGATTCTGTCTCTTTTAGTCGTGCTTCATTGCCAGAAACAGGTCGAAAGGTTGAAGTGTTTAGCTATCAGTTTTAGCCTAAAGAGGGCAATCCTTACCTCTTCATCTCATCATGCAGCACGAGCATCGACAACGTCGTCAAAAACTGATGGAAAAGATTGGGTTGGGCACCGCTATTTTGCGCAGTGCTCCTCACTCGGTTATGCATAACGATGTCGAATATAACTTTCGACAAGACAGTGATTTTTACTATCTAACGGGATTTGACGAACCTGAATCGGTTGCAGTCTTAGCCCCTCACCACGACGAACACCACTATGTTCTGTTCGTGCGTCCTAATGATCCAGACAAGGAAACCTGGAGCGGTTATCGCGTTGGGGTTGATGCTGCGAAGGAGCGGTATGGAGCGGATGAAGTTTACCCAATCAACGAATTGAATGAAAAGCTTCCTCAATATCTTGAGAAGGCTGATCGGATTCATTATCGGCTTGGACGCGATCGCTCCTTCAACGACACAATCTTGAAGCACTGGCAAAGGCTCCTGCGTCAATATCCCAAAACCGGAACAGGTCCGATTGCTATCGAAGATATCAGCACTACGCTGCACACCCTACGTCAGGTTAAAAGTCCGGCAGAAATTCAGTTGATGAAGCAGGCTGCTGCTATTTCGGTCGACGCACACAATCAAGCCATGGCCTACGCCCAGCCTGGGCGGTACGAATATGAAATTCAGGCAGAACTTGAGCACACGTTTCGACTTCGTGGCGCTCTTGGCCCTGCCTACCCGTCTATTGTTGCAGCGGGAAAAAATGCATGTGTGCTTCACTATGTTGAAAATAAGTCACGTCTTGAAGATGGAGACCTGCTGCTCATTGATGCGGGCTGTTCCTATGGGTATTACAACGCTGACATCACTCGAACATTCCCAGTTAACGGACAATTCAGCGATGAACAACGAGCGTTGTATGAGATTGTGCTTGAGGCTCAGAAGCAGGCGATCGCCTGTGCGTATCCAGGTCAAGCCTATGGCGATATTCATGACACGGCCGTCCGTGTGATTGTTGACGGCTTAATCGAACTTGGGTTATTACACGGCGAGCCAGAGGACATTATCAAGGAAGAAGCGTATAAGCCGTTTTACATGCACCGTACCGGACACTGGCTTGGGCTGGACGTTCATGACGTTGGTGTCTATCAACATGGTGAAGCTCCGCACCTACTTGAATCTGGGCATGTGTTCACAGTTGAACCTGGCATTTATATTTCACCTACGATTCAAGTTAAAGAAGGACAGCCCGAAGTAGATCAAAAATGGAGAGGCATTGGTATTCGCATCGAAGATGACGTCTTAATTACAACGGATGGGCATGAGGTTTTAACGGCTGGAGTTCCGAAGGAGATTTCAGAGTTAGAACGTCCACGGAATTAGCATAATCAGAACCAGCATTCATCAGAATTAGTACAGTCGAAACTGGTGCCGTTTTGCCTGCTGCTGCACACCTCATCTCGCTAACAATCGTGTCATAGTGAGGGAGCGATCGTTGCATCCTGGTCGTGAGTTTCGCGATATGAAACTGTGTCTAGTCCAGAAGAGGTTCTATAGCAGCGATCGACGAAACTTTGCTGATACCAGCTCGGCGACTTGGCACATGGTTTAGATTTTTGTGGAGCATGCCCTCAGGCGGGCTCCACAAACGTTATTTCGTGCATCTATTTCAGACCAGAGTGTATTCATTAATGCATAAACTCACATTGCGTACACTCACAGTTTGCACCTAGAAATCCCAAGTAATCAGATAAGGTGCAAGATGTAAGAACAGCACTGTAGATTGTTTCATTATTCTGGTGCAGAGCATGATTCAGAAGACAAAGCCCTGGGGCTTATGGAGCACAGCAGGGTTGTCCTTTTGTGTGTGGATAGCGTTTGTGGCGGTTCAAACCATCGTCGTCGTCGCGGCGCTGGTGATTTACGGCATCCAAAACCCAAGTGCTGATGTCAATGAACTCGCAGAAAACCTTGCATCAAATGGACTTGTGTTGGCGATCGCGACCACGATATCTGCTCCAGTTTGCATTGGGGTGATTTGCTACTTCATCCGATTAAGAAAAGGGTGGGCGATCGCCGATTATTTGCAGTTGGATCGCCTGTCGCAGCGGTTGATTAAGCCTCTGATTATTTGGAACGTTGTCACTGTGGCGTTTGTGTATGCCATCGACTTTGTTAAAACCCTCTTTCCTAGAGAAACTGTCTCAACGTTTACGGCTGACATTTACGAAAGCGCCCAATTTTTGCCGCTTCTCTACATCGCAATCGTTGTTGCTGCTCCGTTGTTTGAAGAGGTCTTTTTTCGAGGATTCATGTTCCGGGGATTTGTCCATTCAGCCATCGGTCCTGTCGGCACAGTGCTGATCACATCAGCTATTTGGGCCGTTATTCATTCTCAGTATGATGTCTACGATATGACTGGGATTTTCCTATTTGGCATTCTGTTGGCGATCGCTCAGTTGTGTACGAAATCACTGTACATTCCAATCTCGATGCACGCCTTAAACAATCTATTGGCCATGCTCAGTGTGGCACTCAATCCACCGTCATAACAGGTAGACTGAACTGCCAAATTAGAAAACTAATATTGAATTGACGCTAGCAGCGCTACAGATACGCGTTAATCTCAACAAATTCGCACAAAAAATTGAGCTTCTAAATTTCATCCTGATTGACAAAGATATCAGTCGTAGGTTTTGGGGACACGTTACGCATCCTCGCTTGGAATCATCGCTATGAAGCGTTTCCTGAAACCGACCGGCCGAATTTTGACGACTGCTGTTTTCACGTCTACAGCGTTTGAGACTCTGATTCCCGATACAGTCGTTCCAACGCCAATTCCTGATCCGCTACCGACGGATACAGAATGGCAAGTCACTCAAGAAAGCAGTGCTCCTGAGAAAGCAAGTACAGTTATTCCCCCAGAGGCGCTATCTACTCAAGAATTTGCCCCAATCTCTCTTGAGAATACAGGCGACTCTCAGATTAATTTGGAAACCTACACTCCTCAGTTGTCAGTTCGTATTGACGAGGCAACGGAGCCTTGGGAGACAGAGCTGGCTCATACGTCACCGTCTCTTCCGTCCATTCAGTTTGATGTCGAATCGGCAGATCTCAGCGAACAAACGAGTTCGTTGGAGCTTGGGGCTAATTATCATCTGTCTGAGGATTCAGCTCTTAGGGACGATGCCAGCGACGAAAGCGATGAATCGATACTTTCATCGCTTTCATCAAACGCCCCAAGCCTTCCAGATTCATTTGATTTAGCATCTTCTCATCAACCGGTTTCAAGTCTCGATGAGGCAATCGATTTAGATGAAGATGTGTTAGGCATAGATGACATCTCGCTGCCAGACGATAGTTTTCTGTCAGATGATGCGTTATCTGCCCCTTCGTCTGAATTTAGGCTTTCTTCATCTGATCCTAGCAGTTCTGAAGATGCAGTAACGGCTACACGCGCATGGCTGGATGAGACGCTCAGCCAAATTGTGATGCGAGACCGAATGAATCGGGAATCCCAACTCCGCGACAACTTGATGATGTCAGCTCAAGACTATATCGCTCAAGGCAATATTGAACAGGTGCAGCGCATTGCAGATAACCCTGTTTT
>JBCBLF010000307.1:0-4915 GCA_038520475.1 Cyanobacteria bacterium J06627_8 | reverse complement strand
ACTCTGCGCCGCCGTTCTCGCTTTGATGCTTCCTTCGTCGATCTGGCTGCCAAGTTCGACTCCACAGCCAATATGCTTGAGATGATCGATGATGACCAGGTTGAAGATGATCGCTTACGGTTGATTTTCACCTGTTGTCACCCTGCCCTGTCACCAGAGGCTCAGGTGGCATTGACCCTACGGGAAGTCTGTGGTCTTACCACAGAGGAAATTGCCAGTGCCTTTCTGATTAAGCCATCCACGCTAGCCCAGCGGATTGTGCGGGCCAAAACCAAGATTCGCGATGCGGGCATTCCATACCAGATACCGTCAAAGACCGAACTGCCCGATCGCTTAGAAGCCGTCTTGCAAGTAGTCTATTTGGTGTTTAACGAGGGCTATGCGGCTTCCTCCGGCTCATCCCTGACACGAGCGAATCTTTCGGGGGAGGCAATTCGGTTGGGCCGGTTGCTGATAGAGCTACTGCCCGATCCTGAAGTGACTGGCCTGCTAGCTTTGATGCTGCTGCAAGAGTCGCGGCGAGAGGCACGAACTTCTCCCTCAGGTGATCTAATTTTGCTAGAAGACCAGGATCGGTCCCTGTGGAATGCTGATTACATTACTGAAGGTCGAGCCCTCGTACAACAGGTGCTGGCTAAGGGAATCGTTGGAGCATACACGGTGCAAGCAGCGATCGCCTCTATCCACGCCCAGGCTCCCAGCACTGACGAAACCGCCTGGAATCAGATTGTCGCCTGGTATGACGTTCTGCTCCAGCTCAATCCTTCTCCCGTAATCGAGCTAAATCGAGCCGTGGCGATCGCCATGCACGATGGTCCCACCAAAGGGCTGCAACTCATTGACGATATTTTGGCACAGGGGAATTTGGCCGGGTACCACTTAGCTCATGCAGCTCGGGCTGATCTCTGCCGACGGTTAGGCAGAACGGATGCTGCTAGGGATGCTTATCAGAAAGCTCTGGCCCTAGTCAAGCAAGAACCCGAACGTCGGTTTCTTGCAAAACGCCTGCAAGAACTGGGCTGACCACCGTTACAAAATTAGATTGAAAAATTTTCAGGTCCCTGTCGATTTCCCGCTTCATCGAACGACTATTTCATGAAAGTGACAATTTCATACTCACTTCTGGAAGCCAAAAGGAGAAATAATCATGCAAGGCACCAACATTGCTCATCCTCCAGTCGTGTCGCGAGAAGTCTGGTTAAAGGAGCGAAAAGCACTTCTAGCTGAAGAGAAAGAATTGACTCACCAGCTCGATCGCGTCAATGCTAAACGACGGCGATTACCCATGGTCAAGCTAGAAAAACCCTATGTCTTTGACGGCCCTAAGGGTAAAGCCAATCTGCTCGATCTATTTGAAGGTCGCCGCCAGCTCATCGTCTATCACTTCATGTTCGATCCCTCTTGGGAGAAAGGCTGTATGGGTTGCACTGGATTCGTCAATGCGCTGGGTGATCTGAGTATGTTAGGCGATCGCAACACCACTTTTGCGCTCGTTTCTCGCGCCCCCCTGGAAAAGCTAGAGCGCTACAAAGCCTCCCAGCAGTGGAGTTGGACTTGGGTCTCTTCCTTTGAAAGCGACTTCAACTACGACTTCCACGTCAGCCAAGACAGTGCGATCGCCCCAATTCAATACAACTATTGCAATCAAGCAGAACTGGGAAGCCGCCCCGGTAGCGCTTATTTAAGCAAGGGCGAAAAACACGGCATGAGTGTCTTTTTCTGTGTTGAAGACCAAATCTTTCATACCTACTCGACCTACGGCAGGGGCGTTGAAAGCCTATCCGATAGCTATAGCCTCCTCGATATTACTCCCTACGGACGTCAAGAGGACTTTGAAGATTCGCCTCCCGGTTGGCCTCAACAACCTACCTATGGCTGATAAACCTTGAATGGTGCGATCGCCTAACGACTCACAGAAAACTACTCGAACATGAGGAAAACCAAGATGAAATACATGCTGCTTGTTTACAGTGACGAAAATGCCTGGACTGAGAGTGAGCAGGAGCAGTGCTACACCGAGTCTATAGCCCTCACCCATCAACTTCATGCGAATGGTCAATACCTGGATGCATCTCCTCTAGAGTCAGTTTCAACTGCTACTAGCGTTCGCGTGCGTAACGGTAAGCAGTTAGTGACTGATGGTCCCTTTGCCGAAACCCACGAGCAGCTCGGAGGCTATTTTTTGGTCGAGGCTCGAGATCTCAACGAAGCCATCAATATTGCTGGACGCATCCCTGCTGTCCATAAGGGCACTATCGAAATTCGCCCAGTGATGGAACTTTCGGATCTACCCACAGATATTGAGCAAAAAGACCCTGCCGACCTGTCGATTTCGTAATACGTTGGTTCGACCAACTCATACACGAGTATGTTTCAGGTCCTCTTCCACCAGATGGCAAGGGGGAACGCCCTAACGCCTGGCCCCCTTGCTGAACAGATTTACGAATGTGTTATCCCATTCAATTGGATTGAACATTATGCAAAAAGTTGTTCCCTGTATATGGTTTGACGGCGATGCTGAAGCAGCGGCACAGTTTTATGTTTCATTACTTCCCGATTCGAGAATCGACCGCGTCTTGAAATCGCCGGCTGACATACCGAGCGGTCCCGCAGGTACAGTGCTGATCGTCGAATTCACGTTGGCCGGAACGAAGTATATGGGGCTTAACGGTGGTCCGCAGTATTCATTCACTGAGGCCGTGTCGTTTCAGATCTACTGTGACGACCAGTCTGAAGTTGATCGACTATGGATTGCACTTGCTGATGGCGGATCAGAAGTCGCCTGTGGCTGGCTCAAAGATCGTTGGGGGCTTTCTTGGCAGATCATCCCAACCCGACTGATCGAATTGCTGAATGACCCCGACACGGAACGCTCTCGGCGAGTACAGGAAGCAATGATGAAGATGGTGAAGATTGACATCTCCAAGATTGAGCGGGCGGCAAACGGATGACCTTGCCCCGTCAGCGCAGCGCTGTATGTGGCATCCATGTGATGGCTGAAGTTCCCGACCCATCAAGGCAAATCTGCTGTCACCAGGAACCTTCAAACCCGATTTTTATCTCCATTGCCGGTATGCCGTTCTCTCGGTCAACGATGATTTGCCCCACTTTGAGGATTTACCCACTGACTTTGGTGGAACTGGTAAAACTACGAAATGGTAGTCAATACGAATGAGGGAGACATGAATGACAGACGAACTTAGTTGCTCAACTCACAGGGATGTGATTCGAGATCTTTTGGAGGCGTGGGCTATGACAACTCGCTTAGAACAAAAAGACCAGATCTTAGCCAATCACGCCCCTGACGCAATGATCTTCGATGTGTTGCCCCCACTTAAATACGAGAGTACAAGCGCTTATTGCAAAAGCTGGGATGAGTGGCAGCCAAAAACAGACGGGCCAGGGATATTCGAATTCCATGATCTCAAAATCACCGCGAGCAATGAGGTGGCTTTTGCCTATGGTCTGATCCGATGCGGCGGCACAAAATCTGACGGCAAGGTTTTTGAAGACTGGGTGCGGGCAACTTTCTGCCTTTGTAATTTAGATGGCAGGTGGGTTATTACCCATCAGCATATTTCAATGCCTTTTCGGTGAGGTTGCGGACCTTGATTGAAAATGGTACAAATGTTCTTAAAACCCAAGGAGGTCACTATGAAACTGATTCCTTATCTCAATTTTGATGGTGATTGCGAAGCTGCCTTTAAGTTTTACGAAAACGTTTTCGGCGGCAAAGTTGTTGACATGATGATCTATGGGGGTTCCCCGATGGAGGGAGACGTCCCTTCAGACTGGCAAAGCAAGATCATGCATACTTCCCTGATCGTAGGCGATCAAGAAATTATGGGGTCTGATTCTCCTCCTGGATACTTTGAAGAGCCCAAAGGAACTGCGATAACCATCGGCATCGCGGATCCTGAAAAAGCAGAACAAATCTTTAAGGCTTTAGCCGAAAATGGCGTTGTCAAAATGGACATTCAAGAAACTTTTTGGGCACAGCGTTTTGGCATGGTGACTGATCAGTTTGGCACTCCCTGGATGATTAACTGCGATAAGAGTGCTTGAGCGATCGCCTTGTTTTGAATATCAATCGACGATTGTTTTAAGGTCTTATCGCAACTCAATGATGATTAACCCTCTTAGCATCATGTCCACTTTTGTGGTGATGGATGGGGATGGCAGTGCTATTCCCATCCCAGTAAACGACACTTTCTTCGAAGATTTAAAATACCAATTTGGCGACTTTAAGGGAAAACACCTCATCTCTCATTTTGCTTTTGATAAGGATTGGGATATTTGGGAAATGCATCCTGCTGGAGACGAACTGGTGTGTTTGCTCTCAGGGCAAGTCGACTTTGTTTTAGAGCAAGGTGCAGAAGAAACAGCGGAAGAAACAAAAGTGCAAATGAAAACTCCAGGGGAATTTGTGATCGTACCGAAGGGAATATGGCACACAGCCAACGTGCATATACCCAGTTCGATGCTCTTTATTACTCCTGGTGCTGGGACTCAGCATCGACCGATCTAATCTGTTCCCTCGCCTCGTCTACAGACTCGATTACTTCAATGCTTACATCTAAAAGCAGTGCATAGATCGGTAGAAGCAATGGTTATCGCCAACTTTAATTGATCTGGAGAGTCTTTATGTCAAACACCCCCCATATTGTGAACATGGCTGAACTGTCATGGAAAGAATCTCACAGTTCCGATCACTATGCAGGTTGGTCAAAACGACTTACTCCCTCAATGGATCCTGAGCAAGGACACATCGGCGTTGTTGTCGAACGCTTGAAACCCAAAACTCTCACTTACCCCTTTCACTATCACGTTTATGAGGATGAATTTTGTCTGATTTTGAAGGGGAAAGCTATGTTGCGGTATGGCGATACCACTGTTGCGGTAAAGGACGGTGATG
>JBCBLF010000306.1:0-5017 GCA_038520475.1 Cyanobacteria bacterium J06627_8 | reverse complement strand
GACCAATATTTTTTGAGGAAGCCAAGTTCAGCACGACTCCTTCAGAAAATATTGGTCCTTCTTAGAGATAATTTGAAAAGGCTCGATAGAAAACTCCTTCAAGATTTCTATCAAGGATTTAGGATCCCAGCAGCTTATCCCGTTGCAGAACCTTTATGGTCGATCTCATCCTTTGATGTCCTTTAAGAAGAAGCATTTATGAATTGCAACAGGTGTTCCGACTACCATGATTCGCAGGTGATGGCGGGACATCATTGGCTGGATTTTCATCAAAGAAATTCAGTGGCTTCAGCATAAATCCAATCGTCCCAACGGGCATGACTGGCCAATCTTCGGCGCGAGGGGAGTGACTGTGGGCGAAGGTATACCACACCACCACATCCGTATCTTCAACTGAGCGATCGCCCTGGGTCCATTCTGGTAAGCCAGCCCCTCCAGGATGTTGGTTTGGATAATTGCCTGCTGGATATTTCTCGCTTGGATTGTATGGTGTCACCCACAGGTGCTTGGTCATATAGGTTGCACGATGAGTAACGCTGGCATTGGGGCGAGCCAGGGGCAAGGTATTCTCTCCTGGCATTAACTTGTAAGCAGTCGGATAGCCCATGGAATTGGTTCTCAACGGGTTCACAATTTTCCAGTAGCGGCCGTTCATTGGGTCAATTAACCGCTGGGCTACCTGTTCTGTCGGTAGCAAGGTGGATTTCGCATAGAACGCATTGCCATAGGGATTGTTATCATCCTCTTCAGGTACGATATCAACTTCATAAACAGAATTATTCTGTCCATCAACGCACATATCCATGCGCACATTAAAAATATGTTGGTGAATTGGTGCGTTGAGCTGGGGTGCAACTAGCGTTCCATACTTGGGCACCTCACTCGGCATGACTGCTGCGGTGCTGACGATACCCGTTAGTTTGATTTCATACTGGATGGTTCCGTCCTGATAGAAGTACCAGTAGAAACCGTATTCATAGTTGCCCACAGTGGCAATAAACGAGATCACAAGTCGACGCGATCGCCGAACTTCTGTCTGTTCCGTGCGCCAATCCATGTGCTTCCAGAGAATGCCAAAGTCTTCTTCATGGAGGCAGATAGCGTTTTCGATCTGAGCGACATCTCCACGAGAGTCAGTAATGAAGGCATCGAAGTAATAAATCTCCCCTAAACAGTCACAGCCTAATGTCAAGGAATTGGCAAGGGAGCCGATGCCATATTCCCCCACATCAAAGGCATTCTTGCGATAGTGATTGGGTTTGGGGTCACCATAAGGGACTGTCATTTCCGCCAAGGAAGCTCGATAGAAAATGGGCCGCTCTTCTCCCTGATCGGTGTAGGTGACGGTATAGAGGACCAGCCCTTCACGGGGAGTAAAACCGACTCGAATTTTCCACTTTTGCCAAGCAATCTCGTGGCCAGTGACGTTAAAACTTGGGCCTTCAGGTTGCACAATTTCCAGAGGCTTTAGATCCTGCCGATAACTTTTTACGTACTCGGTCGTATAGTTGCCATCCTTGGGTGGCAGAGGCACAACCCCATAGTCCTCAACACGAATTACCTCCATCTTGTTGAGATCGACCACGGGTATGACGCCTTCAATCGGACGAGCATAGCCATTGTCGGTTGGATTAGCCTTCACCCAGCAGAGTGCTCTAGACAGGCGCACGCCTTCTTCGTCGGCAATGCCATAATTTCCCGCAGACCAGGGGTCGACCATGACGAGGTCTGGATCTGTGATACCGCGCTTGGCGATCGCTGCCTGAAAGGCTGGGTCCGCTTTCACCGCAGCTTCACACTCCACAAATTCGTCTAGCATGATGGGCGGCTGAACGCCTGGAATATGCTCCCATGATGTCACCATGCCACTGCCCAATGAGACGATTGCTTCATAGGTGTTTGCAGTAGCGTTATCGAGCAGAATCATAAAGACCTCTCGCTCGATCGAATCTCCTGGCTTGAAACTCAGCACTGTTGCCTTCTCGGGCTCATTCAGGGTGACGGTTGCGAAGCGGAAACTCGTGCCCAGAGATTTCTGCTGACGTACAATTGCGACTGCAGTTGTAATTTCATCAGGGGTGAGCGGTTCTAGGGGATGGTTAACCGCTACTGCCGCAGTGACTTTTTCTTGGGCAAGGGTCATGAGATGGATCTCCTGATATTAAAGACAGGGCATTGATGAGTCAGTTCCAGAGGAAAGAAAACGGCTATCTGCTCCTGCGGTTGATATACGATTCATTAATAGAAGAATTTTGATTTAATTCGATTTGAGAAGTAAGACCGGATGCTTCTGAAAGTAAGAAGTTGATTACCCATGTGTGGAGCTTGGAAAATCAAGCCGGAACATAGGCTGGACTGGTCATCGCGAGCGGATCGGCACAATAATCAGACAGATGAGGACTGCGATATCCATCATTTCGCCACAACACAGGGAAGAAGCTTTCATCCATATGAGTATCTCCAACCCGCTTATAACGCCCATAGATATAACCAGGCTCATTCACCGGGTGAAACTGAGCATTCGCCGGAATCGTATGTAGGCCAATGCTGTGAAACGTTCCGCTTGTTCGGGTTGTCTGGCAAAGGCCATGCCAAGTTCGTCCATGATGGAAGGCACAGCCCCCTGCGGGCACCTCAACCACAACTAGCTCTGGTTCGCTAACTCCCGCATTTTCTGCCGCCTGAAGCATTGCCCAGCGATAGTCCTTCGTGGGGGCATGAAACTCGCCCTCGACTTGTACCAGGGGCCATTGATGAGAGCCCTTGACGTATACCAGGGTGCCATCCGCCGCAGTGGCATTATCTAAGGCAATCCAGCAGGTCATCATGTCTGCCGGGCTCAGATAGTCAATGTAGGCTCCATCTTGATGCATGGCGATCGCCTTTGCCTGCGGGGGTTTCATCCACATACTATCCTGACCGATACGAGCCCCATCCCATCCCGCCAAGGTTGCAGTCAGGCGACCAATTTCAGAAGAGAGAACAAGACTAGCAATCGTGCGATCGCATTTCCAGGCATTGCACATTTCCCGTGTTACATCTGGCAGGCTCAAGCCGGGTCGCCAATACCACTCATCTGGGTAGATTCCTGTTTCAAACTCTCCATGAAATAGCGGGCCTAATCGATTCACCAATTGGTCAACAAAATCAGGAGGTAAGAAGTTCTCGATAATGAGAAACCCATCCTCCTGGAACTGCTGAAGTTGTTCGTTAGAAAGATGAACAGGCTGATAGTCCATAACAACAATATTGCCTAGAGAGGTGTCAGCTAAGGATGTAGACAGAATCAGTTACACGTACATCTCCCAAGGGAGGGCTCCAGAGGGACATCCATGAAGAAATATGCAAATGCGCTTATTTTTGCCTTGCTCAATCACCGATCAAGCAAAATTGTTTGACAAAATCGATTCGGCATTTTCTACTTGTCATAATAAGTTCTCCATTTTTACAAGCTGTGTGCTTCGTTACCCTTTATGGAATCCCAAGAGTTATTAACGGTTCGACCTGGCCACCTGACCATTGTGACGAGCGACTTTGATGCTCGCCCCATGAGTTATGTCACCGCTGACGGGCATCGCACTGGGTATGAACCTGAATTAACCCGTATTGTTTGCCAACATCTAGGACTAACCCCCGTTTGGCATAACCTGCCAATGGCCGACTTTTATCGCTCTATGGAAACGGAACTCTACGACGTCGTCTGGTTTAATCAAGCAATTACACCGGAGCGTCAACAATGGGTGTCCTTTACACAGCCCTATGGAATGTTTGATGAGGCAGTTCTTGTTAAGGAAACAAATACAGCATCATCGCCAGATGATTTGGCAGGACAGCGGGTTGGAGGTCTAGCGGATAGTACCAACATTGCCCTGGTTGATGGGTTCTCAGGTGCAACGGCAGTCCCCTATCCGGGCAGCGACAAAGTACTCCCTGAAATGCTTGCAGCACTGCGAGCAGGGGACATTGATGCGCTCATTGATGATGAGCTGGTTTTGCTCGTCGCTGCTGAGGAGGACCCCACCCTAAAGCTTGCCTTTAGCCTGCCTACTCAGGTGCCTTTTGCAATTGGTGTCAACAAACGTAAAACCGACTTATTGAAGCAGTTAGAAACGACACTCTCCAAGCTCGTTGCCGATGGCACCATGGCACAGCTATGGGCAACGTGGATTCCCTGGAAACCCTTTCCACTTTCGTAGCTCTCGATACAAACTTGTTATAACAGGTTGGCTTTACTGTAGAACATTGTCTTATTGCTGGAGATCCGAACGTGACTGGAGTTCTCACACAAGCTACCTATACAACTGACGTGTCGTTGACAGATTTGGAGGCTTACGTTCAGGCTGATGGGCGGGCAGAGCTGGTGCGGCAGGTTCGCGCCAAAATTGACGAACTCGGTGTTCAATACATTTATTACCAGTTCATCTCCATTACGGGAAAAATAACAGGGAAAGGAGTTCCATCAGACCATTGGGAGAGCATTGCTGAGAAGGGCATCCAGCTCGTCTATGGAGCAACGGTTAACCTTGCCATTGATCGTAGTCAGAACTATCTAGGCTATGGTCCAGAATCCGCAGAACTTGTCGCTATTCCAGATCCCGAAACTTTCTGCCAGCTGCCGTGGGATAAACGCGTGGCTCGGGTTTACTGCCTATGTTTTCGTAACCGTGAAGAAGAAGAGGATGCCGGTGCATTCCTGACCGCCGACTGCCGTGGCAACTTGAAGCGCATTCATGCAGAATTTCAGCAAAAGCATGGACTGCAACTGCGCCACGGCTGTGAACCTGAGATGATGTGGCTGAAGAAAGGGCCAGACGGCAAGCCTGCTGGAGGAGCCACGAAGCCGAACTGTTACCATATTGACCAGTTTGAAGAACTTCGCCCTGTATTTCTGCGGGTGATTGAGTACAGCCGAGCCATGGGACTGGATATGATCCAGGGTGACCATGAAGATGCTCCAGGGCAACTCGAACTGAATTTTATGTTTGATGATGCCCTGCGCACATGCGATCGCCTCACC
>JBCBLF010000305.1:0-5053 GCA_038520475.1 Cyanobacteria bacterium J06627_8 | reverse complement strand
CGAATGCATTCAATGGCGCGTCTCTGAATGAGATGCTGCTAACACCGACTTACATCTACGTCTCTCCAGTGCTGGATGCACTTCGCTTTGGATTGTCGATTCATGGCATGGCACACATCACCGGAGGCGGACTGCCAGAAAATCTACCCCGCTGTCTGGCCGCCAATCAATCGATTCGCATCAATCTGGCCAGTTGGGTACCTCCAACTATCTTTCAATGGATTGCAGCGGAAGGAGACGTTGCCCCCGATGCCATGCTGAACACGTTTAACATGGGCGTTGGGTTTGTGGTGATTGTTCCGTCAGATGAGGTTGATAAGGCGATTGAGCAGTTTGCTCATTACAAGATTGCAGCATGGGCCATTGGGGAGGTCATTGAGGGCAATGGAGAAGTCGTGTTTGACGCGTAGGTTAGGCTAAATTCCACGTACTTGTGCCGTCAGTCATAGGATTTTCTCTATGTTGTTGCTGATTTGGAGAATGAACCAATCTGCATAGTACACAATACGTCAATATCTTTCAGGCGAAGTCATCCCGAGGATCAATAACGCCTTATCTTTATTAATACTGGACATGAGACCCCTTGGCATCGGCAGCTTCACCAAGGCGCTTGAGTGCGTGAATGTAAGCTGCCGTGCGATAGGAAACCGCACATTCCTGGGCGATCGCCAATATCTTATCTGTTTCAGTCACCATGCTGTCTTTCAGTCGCTGATGAATATCATCGAGATTCCAGTAGAAGCCACCCCGGTTTTGTACCCACTCAAAGTAGCTCACCGTTACCCCTCCAGCATTGACCAAAATATCGGGAAAAACTTGCACATCATTCGAACTCAACATCTCATCTGCTTGGGGCGTCACGGGGCCATTCGCCACCTCAAACACATAGGATGCTTTGATTCGAGCGGCATTCTCCTGATGAATCTGGTTTTCCAGAGCAGCAGGCACCAACACATCCACATCCAGTTCTAGCAACTCTTCATTTGTAATCACATCGTGATTCACCAGATCACACACCGTTCCTTTGCAATACACGGCCTTCAGGTCGCGACTCTCATTCTTAAACTGTCGAATGCTAGGAATGTCGAGCCCGTCGGATGCATAAATGCCGCCCTTTGAATCACTCACGGCAACCACGCGATAACCCGCTCGAAAGAGAAGTTCAGCTAACACTGCCCCTGCATTTCCAAACCCCTGAATCGCCACTCGGGTATGAGATGGAGAGCGATCGCCTTGCCCCAAGATATGCTGCATCACAAAAAAGGCACCCATTGCCGTTGCCGTCGTACGGCCCTCGCTACCGCCCATCACCACAGGTTTGCCAGTCACGACTCCGGGCATGGCCTGTCGACGAATGATGCTGTATTGCTCCATCATCCAGCCCATGATGGTGGCGTTGGTATAGACATCAGGAGCCAAAATGTCGACATCTGGACCGATAAAATCAGCGATCGCATTGATGTAGCCTCGACTCAACTGCTCTAGTTCACGGTTCGACAACTCCTTTGGATTGACCATAATGCCCCCCTTTCCACCGCCAAAGGGCAAATTCAGGGCTGCACACTTAAACGTCATCCAAAATGCAAGGGACTGAACCTCATCCAGTGACACATTGGGATGAAATCGAACCCCGCCCTTGGTGGGCCCACGGGTATCGTCATAACGAACCCGGTAACCTTGAAACAGCTTCAACGTGCCATCATCCATACGAACTGGAATGGAAACCGAAAGGCTCGCCTTTGGATAGGTCAGCCGTTCAAGAGCATCTAGAGACAGCGCAACATACGGCGTTGCTTTTTCAAATCGGAGGCTGGCATCTTCAAAAAGAGTGCGTGACATGGGATGCTCCTTTGAGAAGCAAAGGGTGAGAAGAACGAATATGCAATTCCTCAGCGTACGGTGCTTAGCAAAACACGAACGCCAAACGTTTCACCCCTGTGATGATTGTTTTCAAACGGTATTAAATGAGGCAAAAAGTACACGGTTATGAGTTCTCCAGCCAACGCAGATCGCCACACGCAGACAAACAGCCGTAACCATAAAAGTAAGACTAGAAAACGCAAGAAAGACAAAGCCAACCAGCGGTTTGATTACTTTTATGATTTTCCAGGGACGGCTCCGGGGACGCTCAATGTTTCGGGCGATCGCCAAGAATCAACCGTCGTATTGATCGACTATGAAGAAGCCTCAGCAACTCAAACATCACTGGAAAGAATTGAAGACTGCATTTCGCATTTAGACAAAGAATCCGTCACCTGGTTCGATGTCAAAGGACTTGGGAATATCGACACCTTGCAACGAATGGGGACAATCTTTCAGCTCCATCCCCTGATTCTCGAAGACATTGTCAACGTTCCTCAACGGCCAAAAATCGAAAACTATGATAAGCATCTCGTCATCATTACCCGCATGGTGAATTGGGTTCCGGCCGAGCAACGCTTCATCAGCGAACAAATTAGCTTCGTCTTAGGTGACGGATACCTATTGACCGTTCAGGAAGAACCCATTTACGACCCATTTGACCCGATTCGAACACGCATTCAAATGGGGACAGGTATCATTCGTCGAATGGGCGCTGACTATCTGGCCTATGCCTTACTGGATTCGATTGTCGATGGCTTTTTCCCAGTGCTTGAAGCCTATGGCGAACGGCTCGAAGCCTTAGAAGATAGCGTCGTTTTGCATCCGACTCAAACCACGATTCGGAGTATCTATCGACTCAAGCGAGAAATTTCTACACTCCGTCACCTCATTTGGTTGCAGCGAGATACGCTATCCGGTCTACTCCGGAATAACGATGTGTTACTCAGTCAGGAACTCGGTATTTACCTGAGGGATTGCTATGATCACGCCGTTCAACTACTCGATATTGTGGAAAGCTATCGAGAAGCGTGCGCTGGCTTGATGGATATTTACCTGTCATCCGTCAGCAATCGCATGAACGAAGTGATGAAAACCCTGACCGTCATCTCGACGATCTTCATTCCCCTCACGTTCATTGCAGGTATCTACGGCATGAACTTCAATCCAAACGAGTCGCCATTGAACATGCCCGAACTTGATTGGTATTGGGGATATCCATTTGTATGGCTACTGATGTTGGCGATCGCTCTGGGACTCGTCTATTTCTTCTGGCGTCGCGGCTGGTTTAAGCAAGTCTTCTAAGGGTTCAGGCTTGGGAATACTAAAGGTGTCGCGATTCACCTCTCACCCCAGCAATCCACACATGATGAGCCATGCTGTCGCACAGTCTGGTGTGCCAATTTAATGCATAAGTCCCAATCTCTTCTGAAAACGGTATTTCACTTCAACGATACTGATCTTCACGCCAATCGAAACGGACGGATAAGCGATCGCCAAAAGCTGCGACTACGGTGCATGCAAGTCTTGTCACCATTGCATATTTTGAGTGTTGTATTGACAGCCATTCACCTCGTCATAACCGTCCACATAGTGGCTTTTGCGATCGCCCTATTTCAGGCGAATAACTGGTTTGATTTTGTTCGAGTATGCATTGGGATCATCGTCCTGAATGCAGCAATGATATACCTGATTGTTAGCATGATCAGCCGGATAAAAAAGCTGGGTCGCGATATCCGAAAGGGGCGAGTTGACATCGCAAAAGGGGCGATCGCCTTTCGACCGTATTATCGAAATAAGATTTCATTTGCTTATCGAATGCAAATCGAAGGAAAGGAATATCCAGTCATGTGGTGGCAAACATGGGCATTTCGTAAGCACGAAACGTATTCCGTTTACGTCGCACCCCACATGCAGTTAGTACTTTCAGCAGAACGCGTTCAGCGCTAGTCTTGTCATCGAGTGTCATGCCAAAGTCGCAATACCTGCTAAAGACTGTATTTCACTTCAGCGATGCAGACCTTCACGCGAATCGAAACGGACGAATGAGCGATCGCCAAAAGCTGCGATTACGATGCATGCAGGTGTTTTCGCCATGGCACATTATCGCGATTCTTCTAGCGATTTCCCTATCTGGAGATTTAATCCAACACCTCAGTCAGATCAACGATGGGTCAACGATTCAGGCGATCGCCCCCAAGATTGCATACACAGTCCTGGTGGATGTCCTAGTCGCGCTGTTCATCACTGAACGGGTATGGAAGCTCAACCGAGATATCAACACAGGTCGCGTTGAGATGGCGAAAGGCGTTATCACCTATCGACACCAATATGGAAGACGCAGCATTCGGCACTTTATTTGCCTGGATGGAAAGGAGTATCGAGTGACGTTTTGGCAACAGCGAGCCTTTCGTAAAAACAAGGAATACGCCGTATACGTAGCACCACAAATGAAATTAGTGCTCTCAACAGAACGGGTTTGACGCTAGTCTTGGCAACACTCTTTTAGGAAGCCTGTTCACTGATGTCATCTATCGCTAATCTGGGGTTTACAAGCTTTATGGGGTGTTTATCCCGTATTCTCTCGTTGGGAGATAAAGTATAGGCGTGAGGTTGTGTGAGGCCCCCACTGTGAACGCTGATGAACTGCTACGACTCTACGAAGCCGGAAGACGGGACTTTCGAGGCGAGAACTTGAGAGGCCAATGTTTTAAGGGAAAAGACTTATCTGGTGCTGATTTCAGTGGGGCGGATATTCGCAGCACAAATTTTATTCATGCAATTCTCAAGGAGTCCAACTTTAGTCAAGCTAAGGCTGGATTGCAAAAACGGTGGACCATTTTTTTGATGGCTCTTTCACTGCTTCTGTCCGGTATATCAGGCTTTTTCTCTGGAGTCGTAGGCTATTTGATTGCTCTGATTTTTGATTCCAGTTCTTTTGACAATCAATTATCTGGCTGGGTTTCACTTGTCGTTCTGAGCATCATCGTTGCCGTCATCCTTCGTCGGGGCATCACTGCAGGCGCAGTCGCAGTCGCAGTCGCAGTTGCAGTTGCATTCGCAGTTGCAGTTGCAGTCGCAGGCGCAGGCGCAGTTGCAGTCGCAGGCGCATTCACAGGCGCATTCGCAGTTGCAGTTGCAGTCGCAGGCGCAGGCGCATTCGCAGGCACAGTCGCATTCGCATTCGCAGTTG
>JBCBLF010000304.1:0-5102 GCA_038520475.1 Cyanobacteria bacterium J06627_8 | reverse complement strand
GACGACCGTGTCGCGGTGACTCATGGACTATCGCTTGGCACCCATGATATGTGTTATGCCTGCGGCAATCCAGTGTCGCCTGAAGATAGAGAAAGCGATGCCTATGAACCTGGGGTGTCCTGTCCGCGCTGCATTGACCGGCACTCCTAATAGCCAAGACGTCGAAGAAGAATGACTAAGGCGCACTCTGGCTCCTCACACCGCATAAGAGAGCTAAGAGACACTACAGACAGCGTTGGTCAGACATTTGTGTCAATTTATCCTCTACTGGTAGTCGTTTCTGTTCACCTCAAGTACACTGAAGCGATGTGCGTGACCTACAATATCACTCCTCCATGCCTTGATGAACCCATTCGGCATTCGAATCTGTTTGACCTGCTCTTGCAATCGTTCAATGTTCTTCTAGTGAGTCATTCAAGGGTATCTGCTAGCACTCAAATGTATAAAAAATAACATCATTATGTTATTGTGGTACAAAGTTACTTATTTCTTCTTTTATTTAATTGCTTGGTTTGGATATGACTCTGGTCAGGGTAGTCGAAACAGCGTCTTAAGAGCACTGAGTCATTGAGTTGCTGACCACAGCCATGCAAAGTGGGCGATCGATTTCTCGCTCCTACTGTTGTATTCGAAAGTGCTGCTCTAGCACTCCTGCACTTGTATCTGTTGTTTCTGAAGGTTGTGATATGCAATCGGTTTTGGCTCTAGATAGCGGTACAGTCATCGACGATATCTCTGATTCAGGGCCATGCGATCGCCAAGCAATCCGTGTAGCGGAGCCGACGCCTGACTATGATGTGAACCTGGGTTCGCCTGAATCGGGGCCCCATTCATCCAACTCCTGTTCGATTGAGGGAGACGATACCGTTTCTACCTATCAATGGGTAGAAGTTCTGGTCGATTGTCCAGGAGCCCAAGGACTCTATACCTACGCTGTACCTGACCATGAAACTGTTGAACCAGGAGATATCTTAAGCGTCAGGTTTGGGCCGCAATGTGTTGGGGCGATCGCCATTCGTCTATGCTCATCTCCACCCTCAGATCTGGACCCGGCATCTGTCAAACCCATTGATGATGTGGTCAGTCGAGGCTTTTTCCCAGCACAATACTGGACGCTGCTACAGTCAGTTGCCAAATACTATTGCACGCCACTTATTCAAGTGATTCGGGGTGCGCTTCCCCCTGGGCTGCTCGGACGCTCGAAGCGACGAATACGGCTCTGTCTAGAGGCGATTCCTGATGGGGCACATGAATTTTTACAGCCTGCGACCCGGCAGATGCTAGAGCGGATTGAGTCTAAACCCTCAGCTCCCTATACGTGGGCCTATCTTCAGCGACAAGGTCGGTATGCTCGTCAGGCGCTTCAGGACTTATCAAAGCGAGGATGGATTGAAAGTTATCTCGAAGCGCCAACGTCGGTGAAGCCGAAAGAGCGCTTGGCTGTCACGGCTGTGTCGTCGGCTCAAGATGCGAGACTCAGTCAGCGCCAACAAGATGTGCTCGATGTGTTGCGGCGGCAGGGCGGTGATGTGTGGCTTCAAGATCTCTTACAGCTGAGTCGAGTCAGTTCCTCGGTGGTGTATGCCTTGGAAAAGAAAGGCTATGTGGTGGTTGAACCCCGTGAGTTGCTGCGCCGAGAGTGTTCGGAGGTTGAAACGGGCGATCGCCCTAAGGAACTGACTCCTGCTCAGAAAAAGGCCGTTGAACACATTCAGGCGCTGACTGGAGGCCATCGAGTTTTGCTGCATGGCGTTACAGGATCAGGCAAGACGGAGGTTTATCTTCAGGCGATCGCCCCAGTTGTTGAGCAAGGCAAGTCTGTTTTAGTGCTTGTTCCTGAAATTGGCCTGACGCCCCAGCTAACTGATCGATTTCGAGCTCGGTTTGGCCCGTCGGTGCAGGTGTATCATAGTGGGCTTTCGCAAGGTGAGCGATATGACACTTGGCGTCAAATGCTGTTAGGAACCCCTCAAATTGTCATCGGTACTCGATCTGCCGTGTTTGCTCCACTCGCGAATCTCGGGTTGATTGTGCTAGATGAGGAACACGATAGCAGCTTTAAGCAAGACCAACCGGCGCCTTGTTATCACGCTCGAACGGTAGCACAATGGCGGGCTGAGTTAGAACAGTGTCCCCTTATTCTTGGTTCGGCAACGCCCTCTCTAGAGTCATGGCATGATATTCAAATTTCCATGTCGGATTCTTCAGATCACAGAGCCACTCATCATGAACCTGAAGCACAGATCCAACGCTCGGCTTTGTCGTCTCATTACCTGTCCTTGCCAGACCGCATTCACCATCGTCCGCTACCTCCAATTCAGGTGGTGGATATGCGTACTGAATTTCGAGAGGGGAACCGTTCAATTTTCAGTGGTGCCCTGCGCAGTGCCCTCGAAACGCTACAAGACCGGCAGGAGCGCGGCATCCTTTTTATGCATCGACGAGGGCACAGTACGTTTGTCTCGTGTCGAAGTTGTGGTGATGCCCTAACGTGCCCCCACTGCGATGTGTCGTTGACCTATCATCAGTCCCATGAAAAGGCTACAGCGTTTTTACGCTGTCACTATTGTGGGTATGGGCGATCGCACCCGCCGACGTGCCCAACCTGTGATTCTCCCTATCTTAAGCACTTTGGTAGCGGGACTCAGCGCATTATCCAGGAGTTGAACCGGCAGTTTCCGACGTTGCGCTGTCTTCGCTATGACCGAGACACGACTCGCACAAAGGGTGCCCATCGGGCGCTGATGACTCGTTTCTCCCAAGGTGATGCAGACCTGTTAATTGGCACTCAGATGATTGCGAAAGGGATTGATATCCCACAAGTTACATTAGTCGGTATTGTGTCCGCTGATGGCTTGTTAAATTTGCCAGATTTTCGGGCATCTGAGCGAGCCTATCAAACGTTGACGCAGGTCGCAGGACGGGCCGGTCGAGGGCAGGAACCGGGTCGGGTGATTTTGCAGACCTACACGCCAGAGCATCCAGTTATCCAAGCAGTTCACCGCCAAAATTTTGACACCTTTGTTGCGCATGAGCTCAGCGATCGCCAAGGTCTTGGCTATCCCCCTTACCATCAGCTCATCGTGGTGCGACTCAGCAGCCCTGATGCCGATGCGGTTCAGCAAGCAGCAATGCAATTGGGCGATCGCCTTCGTCCACAGGAGCCAGACCATTCTGATTACCAACTGCTGGGGCCTGCCCCTGCTGCGGTGATGCGTGTGTCACGTCGCTATCGCTGGCAGATTCTCCTGAAGTGTTTGCCGGGAGAGACTGGACGACTGATTCAATACTTGAAACTGGATCAGGTGCGATCGCTTGTGCCTCGATCAGTAAGTATTACCATAGACGTAGATCCAATGACGATGATGTAGCTGATCGACGGTGAATTTAACTCAATTGCCTTGAGGACGCATCGTTTCAACGCACATCCTGGTTTTGTTGGGAAATCTCTGTCGCGACACGATATTCAAGACGTTCAAGGCTGATTTACGATGGCTGATTTGGTATGACGGTTATAGCTCTATTATCAGCTCGCTCATAAAAGCGCTCGGAGATTGGTGACGATGGCACGATCTGTCAGGCAATAGTTGCCAATTATTTAGCTCGATTAGTGACTCTGCTCTGTAATCATCATCGGCTGAGTGCAGTTCTAAGGCGTGAGAAGAAGATATTTATGTTTAGCCCACGTGATTCGTTTCCATTCTCAGTGTCATCCGTCGGTGCGGTGATTAGCCGTGCTGCCCAATTCTTGCAAGGGAAGGGAGCGATCGCGCTAGATTCCCTCGTTGAACAACAAATGCAGTGCCAAACGCTACATCATTCTCGCGTCTGGAGCGCGATTTTCGTTGGGAGCGGCAGTATCATTGCTGGCATGATGTGGAGTGTCCATCTGTTGGACCTCAAAACCCCGAACTCGGCCCATGCACTTGGCTTAGCTCCTATCTATGTTCAGCTATCTGTGAATCGCGTATGGGGGAGTCCAACGGTTGATTTGCCTCCTCAGCGTCAGCGCCCTGACCTATATGCTGAGCTCTCTGTCCTCGGCCAGCAGATTTTAACGCCTGTCGAACCCACACCCAGAATTAATGAAGATGTTTATCCAGAATGGCGATTGAGTGCAACAGCTGAACGCGTATGGCTTGAACCTGGGCATCCGATTGAACTGTCGATTCGCATTTTTGATCAGGATGAGGATGAAGACGACAAAGTTTTGTTTAGCAACTTATTGCTCGATCCTTACCTATGTGAAATCAGTATTGGAGATGATCAGACGGTAACCGGGGCATGGATTAATGACCGTTCGACATGCGTGATTTCGATTCCTGATCTTCGAAGTGAAACCGGATCGGCGGCCATTACGGTCAGTACTCAGTGGATTGGTGTCTCACCAGGGCGATAGCTAGCTCGTCGGGGCATCCATCAACGTAGGGGACTTAGCCCTAAAGACACAGCGATCAACTATGAGTCCTCATAATCTGGAAATTGACCCCGACGCTTTCGTGCTTCCATTGCTTTTTCCAACATGGCTAGGAGACCTGGAGCTTCTTCCTGAAGCGTCAGTAACAGTCGCTCTCCCATAGCGACGTCTGTCGGATCATGTCCTGTTTCCATGACGGCTTTGAGCCGTGGCATGGCGATTTCATCAACGATTTGAACCAAGCCATGCAGGCATCGATTAAACTGTCGCTCGGTTAGGGTTGAATCCTCAAGGGGGAACTCGATAATGGCTCTAATTTCGCCATCAGATGGGTCATACTCCCATTGCAACATTTTGGTTTCCCAGGAAATGCTGAGCATGGTCTGCAAAACGGCTTCCTTGAAAGGGTGGTCTCTGATGCCAGCCAATACTCGAGGAACAAACAGCTTGAAAAATTCTCCGTCTTCTTCAAGCTGGACCACAATTAAGAAATCTTCGATGTGGTCTGCATCAACTCCAGTCATAATCCGTGCTTCTTCCGGGTCGATGCGATAGGTCCAACCTCCATTTTCCAAGTAGGTTGCGATCTCATTCAGCGTCACGGCCATGCCATCGCGAATCCATACGTGGTATATATCGTGAATGTAGACAGTGGGTATCCGTGAGGATTCGTTGGCATGGCCGT
>JBCBLF010000303.1:0-5112 GCA_038520475.1 Cyanobacteria bacterium J06627_8 | reverse complement strand
GATAGAGATGTTGTGAACTTTCCAAGGGGGGTTCATCGCTCCAGAGGTCACCAGGGGGAAAGATCGCATCTTCAGATGTTTCATGGACCGATCTTGTTTGTGTGGAGGGGGGCATGAGTGGATGGAGAGTAGATTTAGTGGGTCAATGAAATAGTGGTCTCTCGGGTTTGCATTCAGTGTAGCGAAGGAATGAGGATTCTATACGTTTCAGCTCGTGGGGTTTGATTCGCGGAATAGATTTAGCTCGGCTTTGAGTGCATCAATAAACTGACGTGCTGTTCGACCTGAGCGCCCATTATGCCGAGTAGCCCATTGGAGGGCTCGATAGGTTAAATCTTCATGTTCTAATTGAATTGTTTCTCGCTGGGCAAGGTGATAAACGATTTCAAGGTAAGTCGGCTGGTCGGCGGGTTCAAAGGTGAGAGTAAGGCCAAAGCGATCGCTAAACGATAGCTTTTCTTGCAGCGTATCCCAGGTGTGAATCTCATCGGCATCCTTCGGACGGGGGCGATCGCCATGAAACTCACGAATCAAGTGGCGACGATTTGAGGTGGCATAGACCACCATATTTTGAGGACGGGCCGTGACGCTCCCTTCTAGGACAACTTTCAGCGCCTTAAACGCATCATCATCTTCCTCAAACGACAAATCGTCTACAAAAATGATGAACTGCTGTGGGTAATGACGGAGCTGGTCGACGATGAAGGGTAAGTCAGCCAGATCTTGTTTCCCGACTTCGATGAGCCGCAATCCTTTGGAGCTGTAATGATTGACCAGTGCTTTCACCAGGGACGACTTGCCTGACCCTCGGCTGCCATATAGCAGCACATGCAGAGCTCGATAGCCGGCAATGAATGCTTCTGTATTCTGGATCAGTGTTTGCCGAGGGCCGTCGTAGGCTGTCAGTTCTGAAAGTTGAATGGGATCTGGATTTGCAACACCGATCAGCTGATTGTTTGTCCATCGCAACACCCGGTACTGGGCCGGGAGGCCGGTTCCGTGCTGATGATAATGATGAGCGATCGCCTCGACACAATTCGCCCAGTTCTCGCTCTCTGTGACCGTTTGCCAGATTGAATGCGCCTGGAGGCGATCGCCAGCTGATGGAGATGCAGACGCGATCGACTGTGCATCGATTTCCCACACAACTGGAGAGTCTGGGACAGATGCAATGGTTTTTATCCAATGACTAATGCACCGGCTTGTACATTGACTGATGTGATAAATGGCGCTGAGATCGTGACGCGCTGCAGCTTGCAACGGGAGCGGCAACTGATCGAATGACAACCGTTGTGCAGACTGAGTGAAGGGATTTTCAGTCGTCAAGACCCGAGTTAAGAGATGATCGGGCCAGTTGAGGCCAACTGCTGCCAGGGCTGAGAACCATTGTCCATAGGCTTTGAGGCAATCGATCGCAGAAGGGGGTTGCTCATGCAGCTGCTGGAGAACATGGAGGAATGCTTGTCCGACGGCATCGTCTAACGCAGAGCTATACAGCAGCAATGAAGCAGCGTGATACAGCAACGTTTCAATGACTCGTGATGGAGAGGACTGTAATGAATCGTCGACAGGGTTTGACATGGTGAATGCAATGACCAGCATTTGATTGACTGCCGCTGGGGGCACCGCTCTTTATGGTAGTACACCATTGGACTACCCTTCGCGAATGCTAGCGTGCTGTGGATCTCTTTCTTTTTACGTATCCATAACGCGCTAAAATCCCTGAATATTGTTAAAGAATCCTCTTTCAGCAAAGGAATCCTCTTTTCGTTTGCGATGATGGTCAATTACAAATTGACCAGTAAGGGCAGTGTGTGTGGATAGCGTGTGAACAGTGTTCTCATGCCCACTATTCTTACCTCTGGAGGACTTCCCTGCTCTTAAAGAGGGAGACGAGTAACATCATCTGAGATAAGGACATAACTATGGCAGCAGGAGCGATTGCGGCGATCGCCTATGGCATTTTATCCGCTGTTGGCGGCATTTTTGGGTATATGAAAGCAAAAAGCTTACCGTCTCTGATTTCGGGTGTTATCAGTGGGGTGCTGCTGATAGTTGCTGGCATGGTCAGCAACATGGGAATGGCCTGGGGCATTCCGTTGGCTCTCGTTATCACTGCGGCCCTGGTTATTGTCTTTATTTACCGTCTGGTTAAGACCAAACGATTTATGCCTGCGGGACTGATGACGGTAACTGGCGTTGCTGCATTAATTGTGATGATCAGCTAAGTTAACGGTATCCAAATTTGATTGGATGAGTCTGATTGATGTTAATTATCACGAGTGAACGGTGAGACACCCCTATCGAGACTTTTTGATTAGAGACTGGCAACCGGGCGATCGCCAATCGGTTAGCGATCTGGTGAAAACGGTACTAGCCGAATATGGTATGACGTTTGACCCTGACGGTACAGATCGAGACGCCGTTCAAATTGAAGATGCCTACTGGAAGACTGGTGGAGAATTTTGGGTTGTTGATTATCATGGCAGTGTCGTGGGCAGCGGAGGGTATCATCCGTCTCATCGCAGTCAAAATGCAGTGGAGCTTCGGAAAATGTTCATCATGCCGGAATGTCGACGCCAGGGGCTGGGGCGATTGATGTTAGGTGAATTAGAAAGCTCGGCAGCAGCGAAGGGGTTTGATGAGATGTGGTTAGAAACGGCAACTGTGCTCAAGGAAGCGATTTCCTTGTACGAGCGGTCGGGCTATCAACCTTCGACTGGCGTGGAAACCCAACGATGCGATCGCATTTATTATAAAAAACTGGTGCCGTAGCTTCAGAATAGAGCTGTTTTATCGGTCTCTAGATTGATGGTTAAAGCGTGATGTCAACACGTCATTGACGATCGCCGTGCCAAGCAACACCAACGCACATCCTCCGATCATCGATGACGTGATGGGCTCCTTTAGAATGAGTGCGCCCCACAGCATCGCGAAAAAGGGAATCAAGTACGTCACGGTGAGGGCTTTTGTGGAACCAACGTTTTGAATCAGCCGGAAATAGAGCACATAGGCCAGTGCGGTTGATAATAAGGCTAAGGCAAGCACGGCAATGATGACCGGCGGCGTTATTGGGTTTTGCGGAATGGTAAAGGGAAGCAGTGGAACAAGAACCAGTGCCGCAGCCAGTTGACTTCCGGTGGTGGTCACAAAGGAAGGGACGCCGGTCATTTGCTGCTTGATATAGGGAGCGGCGATCGCATACATGATGGCAGCCATCAGCCCTGCACTAACTGCAAGGAAAAATGTTGACGTTACTGCAACCTCTCTCAGCCCAACGAGAAGCACCACTCCGACAAAGCCTAAGGCGAATCCAATGAGACGAGTAGGCGTTAGTCGTTCGTTGAGCCAAACTGACGCGACAATCATGCCAAATAAAGGAGCCGTACCGTTCAGAATAGAGGTGAATCCAGCAGGTAAGTAAACCGATGCAAAGGCTAAGAACACAAATGGAATAGCAGAGTTGATGCAGCCGACGACCGCTAACGGAAACCAATACTTTCGCAACAGATACAGTTGTCCCTGCCGAGTCACCACTAGCAGCATGATGAGACCTGCCAACAGCACTCGAATTTCGATGAGCCATACGGGGCCAATAATCGGGGCTGCAATTCTCATAAACAGAAATGAACCGCCCCAGACGGCAGCAAGTAGCAGCAGTTCAGCAATATTAGAGAATTTCATCGCGATGCTCCAGTCGGCTCTAATGATTTCCAGAGATGCATCGCCGCATAAGCGCGCCACGGTCGCCAATCTTCAGCGTGGTGCAACACCTGTTGAGGGGTATTGATGTCGAGTGCTCGCCGAATACCTAAATCGCTATAGGGAAATGCGTCAGGATAGGCTAAGACGCGCATAGCGATGTACTGTGCAGTCCAATCACCAATGCCAGGAAACGCCTTCAACTGATGAATGGTGGCCTGAACGTCTGAATAGGGGGTTAGGGTGAGCGTCTGTTCACTAATGGCGCAGGCGATCGCGATGATGGACGTGGCTCGGCTGCGGACAATGCCGAGCTTCGCGATGTCTTCGATCGTCAGTTGAGCGATGCGCTCGGGCGTTGGAGTGAGGTAGGTGAGGTGTGGGAACGGGGTTTCAACCGGAGTCGCAAACGCTGCCACGAATCTTTCCATCAGTGTTGTAGCCGCTTTGACGCTAACGTGCTGTCCTAAGATTGCGCGTACGATCACTTCAAAGTTATTGAAGGCCCCAGGCACTCTCAGGCCTGGATGTGAGGTTGCTAGACCTCCCAGGTGTGCATTGATTTGAACCGGATCGGCGGCGAGATCAAAGAGCAATTTAACCTGAGTTAGAACAGGTAAGATTTGTGAGAGTAGTGAACTGGATAGTTCGACGCTGAGCTTGTCTTGCTTTGGCATCTGCGAGACTCGAAGCCATCCAAACGATGACGGATGCTGTGACGAATCGATTCGAACAGTACGACTGTAGCGATCGCCCTCAATCATCTCAACGCCTGTCACGGCGCGGCGATTCAAAAATCGAAGTAACGATTGCCAGTCGAAGGGCGGACGATAGGCAAGTTCGCAGCGTAGGACATCTTGAGAGCACTGCTTTGCCTTGCGAAGTGCTGTTGGCTGGAGCCGATATCGCTGTTTGAAGAGATCATTGAGCCGACGCACGCTAGAAAATCCGCTGGCAAAGGCAACATCGGTCACGGATAAGGTGCTGTCTGTTAACAGTTGCTTCGCTAGGAGCAATCGCTGGGTTTGGGCCAGTTGAATAGGGGAAACGCCAAATTCTTGCTGAAGGACGCGACGAAGATGGCGATCGCTAATGCCAAGGGACTGGGCTAAATCGCTCGTAGAGTGGTTTGCTAAAATGCCAGATTCGATCTGATGGGCGGCGGCAGCGGCAAGGCGGCTCACGGCATCGACTTTGGCATAGCCAGGTGCCAGTTCTGGACGACAGCGGAGGCACGGACGATAGCCAGCCTGTTCAGCGGCAGCAGCACTGGGATAGAAAGTACAGTTTTCTCGTCGAGGTGATTTGACGGTGCAGACCGTTCGACAGTAGATGCGCGTACTCGATACCCCGATGAAAAAAACGCCGTCAAAGCGGCGATCGCGGCTCAGCACGGCGACATAACATTGA
>JBCBLF010000302.1:0-5237 GCA_038520475.1 Cyanobacteria bacterium J06627_8 | reverse complement strand
CAGAAGCGGCATTTATCTGCGAAAGTTCGCGTTTTTATTGAATTTATGAAAGTGCTCGTGAGCGATCTGAAAGCCCAACATATGTTGAGCTAAAGATGTTGGTTGGTATAGCAGTATGCATATAGGTCTGGACATATATTTTTGAGAAAAGCCTTGCGGAGCAAAGCTTTCCTCAAAAATACTGGTTTGGGTTAAACACGTAGCGCCACACCACCACCCAGTCAGTTGTCGGTGGATATCGTAACTGAGCAGAGCGATGTTGGTTACCACTTGATTCAACAATTTGTCGTTAGGTCGAACGGTCGGTTGGGCTAGTAAAGCGACCGATGACGCTGTTGACAGATTTTGCGATCGCCAACAGTTCCCCGTCGCGCCAGCGCTTGCCTACAATTTGGATGCCAATTGGTAGCCCCTGCTGGAATTGTCCAATCGGAATGACAACTACGGGATTCCCCATCAAATTGAACGGGATGGTATAAGCCCCTGCTGCCACTGTGTAAGGGACATTTCGACCGTCAATCTTGATAGCTGAACCTGACGGGCAATGTTCAAATGCTGTTGTCATGGCAACCGGACAGAGCAGTGCATCATAGTCAGCCATTGATTGCTCCATGTGCTGACTCCAACGATCTCGTTCTGTCAGTGCCTCAAAATATTCACCTAAGCTCGGATTGAGCAGCGCGGGAATCGTGCGCAAGCTGCTGAGCTTTCGTAAGGCTGGCTCACTTTGACTCCATTCTCGCCATAACCACTGGACGAGATTCCATAATGCCTCTAGTGTTGGCGTTTGTGCATAGCGCAGACTATAGGCGGCAAGACGATAGTAGGTCTTAAACAACCGTGACCAGTCAAAGGATGGCGACCAGCGAGTCATGGGTGTGCCTGCACCTTCCATCAATTGCACGGCGCTCTGAATTGTTTTCCGTATCTCATTCAGAGGTAAGAGTGGGTCCCATCCGTCACTCCAAGCTAGGTTGAGTTGTGCCAATGGTTTAGGTGAGGAAGGTGACAGTCCCACTGGTGAAATATCGGGTTGGCGCACATCCGGCTTCGCGATAATACTGAGCGCTAGTTCTAAATCAGGTAGTGAGCGGGCGATCGCTCCTACGGTCAACATGTAGCGAATGGATTCGGCATTACCCGGCGTAGGGGGGAGATGACCAACTGTAGGGACGAGGCGATCACTGGGCTTAATGCCGTAAAGTCCACAAAAATGGGCAGGTTGCCGAATCGACCCACCGTAGTCTGTGCACAGATCGAGGGCAGACAGCCCCATGGCTACGGCTGCCGCGCTGCCACCTGAGCTACCACCTGATGTTCGTGACAGATCCCAAGGATTGTTTGTTCGGCCAAATAAGGAATTAAAGGTCTGATAGTCGCCACCAGCGACAGGCGAGTTGGTTTTACCCAAAATCACCGCTCCTGCTTGCCTTAACTGAGTGACAGTTGGGGCATCCTGTCGTGGAATGTAGTTTGCTAATGCTTTGAATCCTGCTGTAGTGCGGACGCCCTTGATTTCAAACAGTTCTTTGATAGTGATGGGAACCCCATGCAGAGGCCCCCATAGTTGTCCCTGAGCGATCGCTTCATCCGCCGCTTGAGCCCTTGCTCGTGCGCCGGCCTCATCCAATAGGCAAATCGCATTGAGTTTAGGATTGTAGTCTTGAATTTGCTGGAGGTGCGCTTCCACAACCTCCAGACTGGAGATTTCCCTCTCGCGGATCTTTCGCGCCAGCTCATGCGCTGCGACAAAGACAAGCGGTTTCATAGTGTTTGTAGGATAAGAAGGACTAGAATTCAGTATATCGTTTTAGTTAATAGAATTAACTAAATGGGACGTCCTTCCAAAGAAAATTCACTCACTCTGCAAGCAGTTGTCACAGCTGCGATCGCCTGTATTGACGCTGAGGGGCCAGCTGCATTGGGAATTAACCGTGTGGCACGCGCACTCAGGGTCAAACCTCCGGCACTGTATAAGCACTTATCCGGGAAGGCCGGTTTAGAGCGTGCAGTTGCATTAACCATATGGCAACAGTACATGGACTGGTGTCGTGAGCGGGTCAATCACGTTAAGACCAGTGAGGATTTTGCCGTTGACCTGAACCGCGATCGCCTAATGATAGCCTGGCGAGCAACACGGGCGTTCGCGCTGCAATATCCGTCTCGATATCAAGTGATGATGCGATTTCAACTTCAGCCAGACGATCAAGAAGCATTCGCTATCATTCAAGAGACACAGCAATTTGTAGCAGAGGCTCTACACATGCAAGGATTTAGCGCGGTAAGGTTGATCGATGCCATGCGGATGATTACAGCCACGATTAATGGATTTATTGCTTTAGAGTTGGGCAAGAACTTGACGTTGGAGCGCTCCACAGACGAGAGCTTTAGCGTGATCTTGGACGCATTGATGGTGGCGATCGAACAGATTCGCGATCGCTAAACATTTGGAAAACGCGATACCCACCTTAACGCCTTTTTTATGGGGTGTGTCTTATTCTTTCATTAGAAGATAAGCTCCAAAATTGCTAGTTCAGCATTCAATCAACAGTGATTGTTAGGCTCCTCGATCGCCCATGACAGGGACGTCAATTTCCTTGACACAGGTCGATCTCGAAAGAGAAAGAACGCAGTTGATGATGTTGAGTAAATCATGTAATGGAATTGCGTATTCGGCTGTTCGTCCTTCTGCTGCCAAATCTCCTAAAACCTCAGGGGTCGCGACATTACCTGGGTTAATGATGGTGACACCAATTTTCTGCGATCGCAGCTCCTCGCGCAATGAATGCACGACGCCTCTCAGGCCAAACTTAGAGGCGCTATTCGCTACTTCTCTTCCTGGAAAGTTTTCACGACCTGATAGCGCTCCGATGAAAATAATCTTGGGGTTTTGCGATCGCCTCAATGCAGGCAGCAGTGCTTTGGTCAACCGAATCGGAGCTAATAAATTCACTGCGATCACATTGTAAATGTCTTCATCGGAGCATGTTTCAAATGCATATTCGGGGGTAAAGGCATGGGTTTCCCAGGTGCCACCCATGTAGAGCAGCGCATCAAGAGTGTCATCTCCGATGGCCTGTGCAACGCTTTCGACACCAGTGAGTTGGGACAGATCAGCTGATACCCAATCTCCAAACGGAGCGGTCGTGCGCGAAACTGCGACTAGGCGCTCTGCATGGGGGACAAGGTTCTCAGCGACGGCAAGGCCAATACCACGGCTGGCACCGGCGACAACAATGGTTTTGAAGGGCATGATAAAGGTTTAGTTCTCACAACAAATGGAAGCATTTCTGTCATGGGTCATCACTCTGCTGAGTGAATCATCCCGCATTTCACTCTCAACTGGCGATGATGTTCAATTCGTTTTCCTGAACTTTGCCCAGTCGTGTGTCGTATCACCTGGGAATCTGGATGGGTATGACCCGCGGCCGTAATCTTGATGTCTTCCTTGCAAAGGAAGGCTCAAGGGTCTCAATTTTCGATCGACGGATTCGTTTCAAATATGAAATCTTCGTCAATCAACCATTCTTCATTGAGCATCAGCTCTTGCTCCTGTTGCTCAGCCGATTTATCCACATCTAGCAACTCCTCGGGTTCAACTGGAGGGCGCTGAAGCAATTCAATCTCAGCCTCCAACCGTTCAATCCCCCGTTCAAAAAACTGCTCCGAGCTTCTGGGGCTGAAGATGCCGTTAAGATTCTGTGCTTGAGCCCGGTCATGCAAGCTAGCTGCACCGAAGACGAACAGCGTTGTAAACACACCCAAAGCAATAGTGGAGCGACGTAAGGGGCAAAACATAAGTTAACCAGTTCGTGTTGTGTTCTCAAAATATCAGCGATTAATCGTTGTATCCAGTAAGAATAGGTAAAATCTCAATAGAATTTACATACCTTACTTAACTCATCAACGTGGCAGCCCATGCAGAGGTATGTCTTTGTATTAGGTCAATAAGAGATGTTGTGAATTGCAGTGTGCTCCACAACATTGTTTTTAATCCATACACAGCACGATGGATTAGTTGAACGCAAAACAGAACTTGGTAATACCTGGAAAGTCGAGCTGAAACAGTTGCTGAAAATACTGGGAATAGAAAGCTTGATAGGGCTGAAAGCCTACAGCTTCGTAAGTGTGCCTGGCACGTTCATTCCCATTGATAACCATAATCCCTGCATGGGAGTGGCCCTGGGCTCGCCCTTGTTCTAAAATCCGCTCAATCAATGCTTTGCCAAGCCCTCGCCCTCGCTTATCTGGCAACACTGCCACGGTTTCAATCACCCAGGGTGCATAGGGAGCCAAAAATGGTGGCTTTGGATGATCACTCCAGAACTGGAAGTAGCGATCGCGAAACATCTCGGTTGTTTGAGCAGACCAGCCTAGAATCTGAGCGATCGCATCCAACTTAGAGAGGCGTAATGGTCGGTAATCATCTAAATCAGGCACGTAGCCGGCGGCTGCGGCTACAGGCACATCATTTTCTTCGAGGACCCAGAAGTCGTTCACGTTGCCCCAAAGACTCGCGTCAGCTTTCAACATGGCCTCAATGAATTTGAGGGTTGGTGTTTGAGTATGCTCTACAAGCTCATCCCAAAAGCATTGATTGAAAGGCGGTAGCGTTGCCTCATATTCGACTTGAGCTAATAGAGGAATATCACCAACCGTTGCATGACGTAGGTTTAGCATAACGCTCCATATTAGATACAATCTGTATGTATCTAATATGGACAAACAACTTTAATTTGTCAAGATACATTCTGTCTGTATGTATAGAGGCACTGTTACATTGACTGATCACAATAGTGCAAGGGTCAACGCGCTTCCCAAAACCCCTTCTATACTTAACGGAGTTACATATTGCGATAACAATGTCCGTTAAACTGACGAAAGCCGAGCAAACTCAACGCACCCGTCGTGCTATTTTGGATCGCGCTCGACACCTCTTTGCAGAGCAAGGGTACGCCGCGACGGGAACTGAGGAGATTATTAGTGAACTCGGTATCACGAGAGGCGCGCTCTACCATCAATTCAAGGGCAAGCAAGCCGTCTTCAAGGCTGTGGTGGAAGAAGCCTATGAAGAAATTGCGGTTTACATTGGGGCGCAAGTTGTCCTTATTGACGATGCTTGGGAACAGCTCGTCATCGGTTGTCAGGCTTTTCTAGAGGTTGCTCATCGAGAAGATTTGAGACGGCTCGTTTTTATTGAAGCTCCAGCAGTGTTTGCAGCAGAAACGCTGGTCGAG
>JBCBLF010000301.1:0-5331 GCA_038520475.1 Cyanobacteria bacterium J06627_8 | reverse complement strand
CGAACGAAAATAGTACTTATGTTAGTTCATTTGAACTTGTTAGGGTTTGCTCATGGCACACCACCCAATCCGCCATAAGCAAAGCAAAAATAATTAAAAAAGCTGCATCAAGTCAGGATTGACGTCTTGACTTGAATGCCGCTCAATAGAAGAAGGTTAAAAGAACAACCCGGTTTTTAAGAGAGCCTTATAGTATGATTAACGGGGGTTATTGAGAACCAGACTGTAGTTGACTGGATGTCTGTATGACGGGGTTTTCGGCTTCACTCTCTAGCCTCGTCAATTCAGGTTCTCTATATCAGCCACTTGATCTTTGCTGTATTTGCGTCACGTTGAACGGCTGCCTTGTGATCAACATTTGACATATTTCACCCCAGGCTGTCGGAGAAACTTTTTCTTTTGTTGCAACTAATTCTCCTAAACTGAACGCATAATTTCTTTGTTCACGTCGCTCCATTGCTTTCGTATTTATGAATTCGTATCTCGCCGCTGCTGTTCAGATGAATAGCTCTCCTGATGTTCAAGCAAACTTGAGTCAGGCTGAAGACTTGATTGACCTGGCAGTTCGCCAGGGAGCAGAACTCGTCTGTTTACCAGAAAATTTTTCGTTTTTGGGCAGTGATGAAACGAAGTTAGAGCGAGTGTATGAGATTTCATCCATGAGTCTTAAGTTTCTTAAGACGATGGCTCAGCGTTATCAGATTACGATTCTGGGCGGTGGATTTCCCATGCCTACCGAAGGCCAGACAGCGGACGCTCAAAAAGTCTTGAACAAGGCGGTGTTGGTTGGGGTCACAGGCGATATCCTGGCAAGTTATGAAAAGGTCCATTTGTTTGACGTCAACCTCCCAGATGGCAATACCTATCGGGAGTCGAAAACGGTACTCGCTGGTCAGAAGCTGCCGCCGATTTATTCATCTGAGAAGCTCGGTAATTTGGGCTTATCCGTTTGCTATGATGTGCGATTCCCTGAGCTTTATCGTCATTTAGCTGATAAAGGTGCGGAAGTCTTAATTATTCCAGCCACATTCACGGCATTTACAGGAAAAGACCACTGGCAGGTGTTGCTCCAGGCCCGAGCGATTGAAAATACGTGTTATGTGATTGCTCCGGCACAGACTGGACGACACTATGCGCGTCGACAATCCCATGGTCATGCCATGATCATTGATCCGTGGGGCGGTATCTTGGCTGATGCCGGTGACCAAACTGGAGTGGCGATCGCCCCTATTGAACAGTCCCGCCTCAATCAGGTTCGCTTACAGATGCCGTCGCTGAAGCATCGCGTGTTTGTTTAACAGCACGTTACAGCGGCTTGGAACGCTCTGCTGGCGAACTCCAGAGCATGTTACGCCACCTCATCAAGTGGGAGGAAGATGGTTAAGACTTCACCGTGATGAGGATATTGACGAATCGTGAATTTACCACCCAGTGCGTGGAATAGGTTTTTGGTTACATCAGGATTGAGGCTAAGATTGCCTGTCTCTGGCTGAAACATCAGAAGCTGGCCAATAGACTTCAGCGTCGTACTAAAAATAGACTCACTGTGTTTTCCAGCAGTCTCTTTGTCCGTTGATGCAGACGATGAGAATGAGCGAGTATAGGTTGGAGAAGTTGAGAAAAACTGTAGCTTTACCTGACTTCCTGCAGGCATTGCCCTAATTTCGATTTGACTCCCTGATGGCAGTGCATGAGTGAGCTGATCCATCAGACCAGATAACACTTGCTCCAGCATTCGCGGGTCACTCAACACCGTCGGCAAAGTGTTGGGTAGTACGACGTCGAGACTCACGTTCCGTTGCTCGGCAGCGTGTTGCCATTGAGACAAGTTTTGTTCCAGAACTTGAATGAGGGAGATGCGTGCGAGAGGCGTATGACCATAGCTATCCGGCTTTTCTTGCAATTCAGCTGCGCGGAAGATGAGGCCGAAACGGTCAATCTGTCGCGTGCATTCTGAATCAATCATCTCTAAACGCCGCAAGACGATGTCAGGCAAACTCTTGCGTTTGAGCAGGAGTCGAGTCAGCGTTCGGATGGTAGCAAGCGGTGTACGAACCTCGTGAGCGATCGCCCTTAACAGCTCGGCATCAAACAAGTAGGTGGGTCTAGTTTGTTCCGCAGCGTCTGTCCCTGGTAGAGGCCAATCATCTGAATTCGATTTAATCGGCTCTGTAGCTGCAAACGGGATGTGTTGGGTGCTGGTGGGCTGTTTCCGTGATTGGGCTTGAGGAAACGATGACAAATTCACGTTGGACTTCTTCGTGGATTTCCGTGAATTCACTTTAACGAAGCGAGATGCACCAGATGTCCCTTTTCGAGGTGAACTTGGAGAGGCGATCGCTTCATCTGGGAAGTTCGCAATCATCAATCGACTGAAGTCAGCGACGAGTCGATAATCAGGTGTAATTGGCGCAAACTGGTCAACCAAACCATCAAGCTTATGAACAATCTGCGGCGTTGTTAGTTCCAATCGTGACCGGAGCGATCGCCACCCCTGCCAAACGACTTCAGGCGTGAAGGAAAACAGGAATTGCTCAGGAGACGGTGACTGCGCGGTTGACTGGAAACTTGATGAGCTGTCTGAAGCAATGTTCAGCGCCATAATGAGACTAAACTCACGCGTTAGCACCAAACAAAACGGTTCGGCTCCCAGTGGGTCATCTGGTAGCAGTGGTAATGAAACAGTGGAATTTGTTGCAGATGCAGCGATATCTGCAGATGGTAAGAGTTGGAACGGGTTGGGGACATGGGGTTGCCCAATACCTCCAGTCAGCACCCAACTAGAGAATCTTCGAATTAACCTAACCCGACCTAGAACAGGTAGTGGCCCTGAAATAACAATGCCTTCGATTGAGGTCGGCAATCCTTCAATTGAAGACGGAATACTATCTGGAGCGACTAGTGGCGTTGATTCCAATAGTCTTTCTAAAAGAGTATTCAAACTTGTGATGCCGCTATACCATTCTCTCTGAGCACGCGGCGTCCCCACAGATTTCGGGTTGATGGGGCAGCTTGAATAATCAGAACCAACGGATTCATCCATTGGTTCTGAAATTTGCATGATCTCAGCAAGAGTTGGCAAGTACCACTTACAGCTAGGCATTTGGTTTTGAGGGCTACAACTGAATCTACTCTTACCCAATACGATAACGACTGCTGTCGACTAACACTAGACCCAAAACCGAACGAAGAGGTCGGAATATCCGTCTACTTGTAAATCCGTGGACGTGCGATCGCCGCGACTCCTAAAACATCGCATCCAACTTTTTGTAGGGTATGAGCTGCTGATCTGACCGTTGCTCCGGTGGTGTAAATATCGTCAATCAATAAAATCGATGCATTGGGCGATCGCCGCACCCATTGGGAACAAGGCATAAAAGCTCCTGCTAAGTTTTGTTCGCGCTCTTGAATGGATAGGCTGAATTGAGCCTTAGTGTCCGATACTCGCTTTAGTCCATGTTTGGCTAGGGGAATGCCTGTTATCCGACAAAACGCATCTGCAATGAGAACCGCTTGATTGAAGCCTCGTTTCTTGAGCTTTGTCATATGCATTGGAATGGGGACTGCAACGATATTCTGAGATTTGATGGTTTGGGACTTAAGGAGTCGAGATTTTGGAGTCACTATCCGTTTGGATAGAAGCTGCGTGATCTGATGATGAGGCTGCTTCATCAGCTGATTCCAGGTCTGCCCCAATGCTTGTCCGAGGGAATGCCCAATCATGGGTTGATTGTTGTATTTGAGGGTGGCGATCGCCCGCCGCAAGTCACCTGTGTATTCTCCCCAAGCTAAAACCATGACCGATGATTTTCCGAATGGTTGTATCGTCAAGCTTTGGTGCAAGGGAATTTGGCACTGGCTGACCTTAGCCCAACAATCGGCACAAATGGATGTATCGACAGGGCGCTGACACAAGGCACACGATGACTTGAAGAAGAAATTAACAAACGACTGCCACTGCCACATGATGCACCCTCATTCTGATGCCCTCAAAGTACCCAATCAGGATTTACGTATTTCATACAAGATTCTGGGTTTTGATAACGTTTTTTCACAGGCTGTGTCCGCGAAAAAACTTCAACTGCGTAAGTTCTACCAATGATTGATTGAATGAGGCGCATAGCCCTACGAGGCTATAGCTGTAGTTAGCTTCGTTATGTTCCAGTGTTGGTTAGAGCATGCGGAGAGCGCCCTAAACAATGTCTTAACGTCAAGGGCTATAGCCATAACACGAAGACAAATATGAACTGAGGCGATCGTCTGCTCAGGCGAGATAGCAAAACAGCAATGGGAGTAAAAATCGAATGAATACTCGGGCTGATTCAAACGAATTCGCTGGGTGTTCACAATACTACGTAACAAATCGATGCTGTTCGTAACGATCTGGAAAAAGGTGTCGTACCATGGCGAATATGCGGGATTAGTAGAATCATATGACCCGAAACTGCTGGTGCTCACCGTTTGTACTGGGAATATTGAGCGCATTTAGCCTTGATTCTGGTACGTTTTAGATGAAGGTGTTTGAGTTGTGTCTAGATAAGTGGCGTCAGGCGTTTCAGATGAAAGGTAGTTTGTCTTGCTAAATCTTCTGTTTAAGATGTGTAGTCTAAACTTAGCAAGCTCACTGTTGTTTTACATTCAATAAATTCGAATCATTCAATCGACACGTTGCCCATGGCTTTGACCAAACAAAATCGTAGAAATCAAAATTTACCAACAATTAACGAACGCATTCGATTTCCTAAGATTAGGGTGATCGATACCGATGGTGGACAGTTAGGAATCATGGAGCCATACGAGGCCTTGAAGTTGGCTCAGCAGAAGGAACTCGACCTCGTGCTTATCAGTGATAAAGCTGATCCCCCTGTTTGTCGAATCATGAACTACGGCAAATATAAGTTTGAGCAAGAAAAGAAGGCGCGAGAGGCTCGCAAGAAGCAGCATACCTCAGACGTCAAAGAAGTTAAGATGCGCTACAAGATTGGAGAACATGATTACAACGTTCGCCTTAATCAGGCTGAGCGATTTCTCAAATCTGGCGATAAGGTCAAAGCGACTGTTATGTTTCGAGGCCGTGAGATCCAGCATAGTGATCTTGCAGAAACGCTTCTCAAACGGCTTGCAACAGACTTGAAAGAGCTTGCTGAAGTCCAGCAGATGCCCAAGCGAGAAGGTCGCAACATGATGATGATGCTTGCGCCGAAAAAGGTGTAGGTATCTAGGGTTATAGCCGTCGCCCGCTCCGTTAGGATAAGACGGCAGCTATTTGGCGATGCATCAAGGAACTGGATGATACTTGGTGTCCTAGCCTAAATGGTTAGATCCATAACT
>JBCBLF010000300.1:0-5356 GCA_038520475.1 Cyanobacteria bacterium J06627_8 | reverse complement strand
GGCGTACCGCAACACCGTTCCAATCAGATTGACGTCACAGAGATGAGCTCCGCTGAGGTCAGCATTCGACAAATCTGCGTCCGTCATATTGGCACCATTCAGAATAGCTCGACTTAAGTTCGCACCAGTCAAATTTGCACCACTGAGATCAGCACCACTTAAATCAATGCCACAAAGATTGTGTCCGGCTAAATCAGCGGCATGGAGAGCAACAGTTGAAAAGTCACGATAGCCTTGATTGTATTCGTGGAGAAGTTTTTGAATATCCATTTGTAATAGGTCCTCCTGTCAACTGATCCGTTTCTGATATCAACAGACGTTGGAAGGATAGAAACCGAACATTCAAAGGTAGTAACACGACTTCACCTAAGCTTTCCATCTCAGGCGATAACGTCGGTACCACTGACGAGCAGCAGCCTGCTGGTATCTAACGGTGTTTTTTCTATTGTCTCCTAAATCTCACGGCCAGGATGACCACAGTTACAGAACTCAACGCCTCTCCACTGATAGAGCAGTCCGCTCAAAGGCTAGGACATGCATTTTTTTGGGAAGCTGCGTGCTGTGCGGCTTCCCAAAAATTGAATCTAGACCTTCATAATGTCCTGCTCTTTCTCAGCTAGGATGCCGTCGATCTTCTTGACGAATTTGTCCGTTGCCTTTTGAACACTATCTTGTAAGTCACGAGACTCATCTTCGGAGATGTCGCTATTTTTCTCATCCTTGCGGATACTGTCGATGGCATCTCGGCGAATATTACGAATCGCGACTTTGCCTTCTTCCGCCATCTTAGATGCAAGTTTAACCAGTTCTTTTCGGCGATCGCTCGTCAGAGGTGGAATGTTGAGCCGGATGATGCTCCCGTCATTACTGGGGGTCAGCCCTAAATCTGACATTGAGATCGATTTTTCAATCAGTGCCACGCTACCTGGGTCAAACGGTTGAATCGTAATCGTTGACGCATCTGGGGTACTGATATTCGCCAGCGATTTGAGGGGCGTTGGAGTGCCGTAATACTCCACCATGACCCGGTCTAAAATCGATGCATTGGCTCGTCCCGTCCGAATAGTATTAAATGAGCGTTGAGTCGCCTCAACTGCCTTTTGCATGAGACTCTCAGCTTCAGCTAACTTCACAGCTTCCTCCAACAATCGTTCCTATAGGTTCTCCCTTTACGGCTCGACCGATGTTGCCTTCCACAGACAAGTCAAACACTGTAATGGGAATATTGTTATCTTTACATAGTGCGATCGCCGTACTGTCCATCACACGCAAATCGTGTTGCAACACGTGACTGTACGTTAAACTCTTGTACCGTTTTGCATCTGGATTCGTACGAGGATCCGAATCATAAATACCATCTACCTTTGTGGCTTTAAATACAACCTCAGCATTAATCTCAGCCGCTCTCAGAGCCGCTGTCGTATCTGTTGTGAAGAAAGGGTTTCCAGAGCCAGCTCCGAAAATCACGAGCCTCCCCTTCTCAAGGTGGCGAATGGCCCGTCTCCGAATGTAGGGTTCAGCAACTTCCTGCATTTCAATCGCAGTTTGTACGCGCGTTGGAATGCCATTTCGTTCGAATGCATCCTGTAGAGTCATGGCATTCATAACAGTTGAAATCATGCCAATGTAATCTGCGGTAGCCCGATCCATGCCGGATGCGGCTCCTTTTACCCCTCTAAAAATATTGCCGCCACCGACAACGATAGCGACTTGAACTCCTGTCTTATAGACTTCAACAACTTCTAGTGCAATTTTTTGAACAATGTTTGGATCGATGCCATAGGGCAACTCTCCCATCAGTGCTTCTCCACTGAGCTTGAGCAAAATCCGCTTGTATGTGGTTCCCATGCGAAAACGCTTAATCCTGAACGCTTCCCACCCAAGATAACAGCAGATGTTGACAAAATTAGAGATGGCAACCGCTAAAAACCTGGTTTTGACTGGCGCTTAGCCCTTTCGCCAAAGAATTGGGCACCCTACCACAGGAGTTGATGAAACCGTGATGGCGCGGCCCGATAACAACTGGGCGATCGCCTCTCTCAACGGTGTATTCAGCGCTGGGATTGTAACTGATCGCTGAACGTTATTCGCTGGCACAACTGCCCCTGTATATTGAATTTTGCCTTCAGTATCAATAACAAATGCTTCCGGCGTCTTCTCTGCACCAAACGTGCGGACAACATCTTGCGTCATATCGCGCAGATATGGAAACTGAAGTGCATGGGTCTGCGCGAATCGCTTCATGCTCTGATAACTTTCATTTGAAGCCTGCATATCGTCATTCGCATTAATGCCAATAACTGCGATGCCTTGGGTTGAAAATTGCTGATGTAACGCGTTCAATTCGTTCACACAGGCTCGAACTGCCGGACAATCGTTACTCATCACGACCACAATGACAGCCCGATTGATTTCCAAATATCGAGTGAGATGATGAACTGTTCCATCCACACTTGGTAATTCAAAATCAGGGGCATACCGGCCAATTGGGGGAGCTAGTCCAATCATGAAACAACCTCCATCAGAATCACTCCATCAGAACCACACGTGTAGAGCTGTTCCGGATTAAGGTCGTAACCGCGCCATATGCTTCTCATTAGCGAGACTAGGCATACAAAAGTATTGCCCAGCTCAGCCTCATCGCTCAATGAGTCACTATTCATCTAACGCGTTATCGATCTCAGGAACTGCTACAAAACCAGATGTCGAACCAAATCCACAGACACAAACCAACAGTGATGAACGGTGAAACAATTGCACCCTAAACACCAACATGTGCGCAGTACAACTGTCAATCATCATACCGATTAGAGTTTGCAACCCCGGATTGAGTGTTAGTCGTTCGCCTAACGCGCTCATGACCGACATCATACCCTCAACTCTTTCAGACTGTAACAGAAGGAAATTGTGCCCAAAGGTTACAGCTTCTTAACGCTATCCACAGACAATCCGGAACAATCAAAGATCTATTACAAATCTTAAAAATTTTTCAACGTCTGTGAGTATATTGTGCGATCGCAGCAATTCGTCCAGTTACCATGGCTTGAACATGCACAGCAATGCCCTGGATCCTCCTTCTCTAGAATCCTCTGATTGTTACATTAGCTTATATTCTTAGGGGCTTGTATTGTATTTACATCAGAGCGCTTGAAGGGTGAGGACGTCTATTTACGTGATTACCGAGTTGCCAAGGAACGCTCTCTATCCTTCTCACAGTCAGCTGTATCAGGCGCATCATTCTCAAGCAGCAACAGCGCTGTATTTTAAGTGCAAGGATTATCACACTTCATAACGAAATGCTACGAAAAGCAGTCCTAGATGTATTCGTCAGCTGGCGAGTATGGCATATTATCCGACCTGCATTGCTGCCGGTGGGGACTGTGAGCTTTATGATTCTTTTAGGGTTTGGCGCGGTATTCCCAAGCTGGGCACCTGAGAAGAACCTCGTTCAAGACGCGCTCACCGATGAACCGATAGACTCTCTCGAAGATTTGTACGCCTTGCGCGATCGCCTATTAGACAACACACCCATCGCTTCATCTCCGGCAAGGTTGGTTTCTGCCACCGTGCATGATTCGTTCAATACTACAGTTGATCGCCAGCGCATCTTGCGGACGATACAGGCGCAACTGTATATCGAAACACGAGCAGAGGCCCATTGGCACAACGCCGAGCGGCTAGAGCACCAAGCTCGTTTCCGACAACGCATGCCCCGGCGGCTGATTCATATCGAGCAGAGCCAACAACTCTGGCTGGCGGCCATTGAGCAGCTTCAGCAAATTCCGTCTGACTCATTGCTTGCTTCTGCAGCAGGGCAGAAGGTCACAGAGTACCAACAACAGCTATTGCGTGACGTTTATCGACGAGACGCTATTCGTTCGAGTTTTCTAGTGTCGATTGCCAAGCAAACCCGCTTGAACATCAATCACATTCACATCACCGTGTGTACATTGGACGGACTAGAGTGTCATCGGTTGAATGGCGATCGCCCACCGACCAGTGCGGCCAGCCTCATCAAGGTTCCGGTTGCTGTCGCGCTGATGCAGAAACTAGACGATAGAGGGCTTGATCCAGAAACGTCGCTTTACATCCATCCGGATAACCATACAGAAGACGCATCTGAGTTATTTGTGGATGGTGAGTTTGCGATGCAGACGGTCGTCGGGCGAATGATTGACCAAAGCAGTAACATCGCATTGAATCAACTTATCGATTACTTAGGGTTTGATTACATCAATGACGTTCTTGACGCGCGAGAACTTGATGGAATCAGCGTCGGCAGCAAGCTAATGGGCGATCGCATCGAGCCAAAGCGCATGGGTAAAGGCAAGAATCGCATTACAACAGATGCCATGACTCAGCTGATGGCTGACATTTATCAACAGTCATTACCGGGTCACGCTCTTTTAATTAATGCGCTGTCCACACAGACGGATGTGCGGATGGCGCAAACAGCACTGGATAAGGACGACATAACCTGGATTGGCGAAAAAACAGGTTGGAATTCACAGATGATCGGGTCAACCGTGGCAGCGATAATTGACGATAAACAGTACGTGATGACCGTTGCACTTGATGAAGCAATCGACTATCAAACCATGCAAGACATCATTGAGGCGATCGCTGACCACATTCTTGAAAATGATGGATTTTAGAAGCTAATCATATCCTAATGACAGCAGCTAAATAGTCCTGGCCGACGGTGTTGCATGCCTTTCAGCTTTTATTCGAGTAACCAGGCAAATAGCTCTCTAATCGTAAGCTGTAGCTCATTGGCAAAAGATGGGGCAGCAATGACAGCATCTGGCTCATCCAACACCTCAAGTTCTTGTTTTGGACGATAAACAAACGTTGTTTGCTCTTCTGGGTCAATCAGCCATCCCATCTGAGTGCCATGTTTTAGGCAATGAAGAATATTTTTAGTCACTTTAGTTTGGCTTTGGTCTGGAGACAAGACCTCAATCGTCCAGTCAGGGGCAGCAGAAAACACATTGGCAATCTCCCCATTCTCTTCGCGGGGAATTCGGTTCCACAGAAACACAGCAAGGTCGGGAACGATTGAGCGATCGCCAAAGGTACACCGAAGTTCAGGAAATGCGCGGGCAATCCGTTTAGACTTCACAACACCATTGATGGCAGAAACAAGTTCTCCTTGAATCGCGCTGTGTTTACCCTGGGGCATAGGCTTCTGGATGATGTGACCATCAATATATTCACTGGCGGGTTTCGTTTCTGGCAATAACAAAAACTCTGCCAGGGTCATTGATTTTAATGGCGCTTGAACCATTCAACGCTATCCCTTAATCCGCTGAACCAGATGTGACATTCATTCTATCTATAACGTTGAATAGATGGA
>JBCBLF010000002.1:56205-68826 GCA_038520475.1 Cyanobacteria bacterium J06627_8 | reverse complement strand
CACGCCGTAAAGATATCAATATCCAAAGGTATAGCGGTCGCCAAGTTGAGGCAGAACACCTCTCCTTGACAATTGTCTCAAATCCACACCAAAGAAATAGGGTGCGCAGTGCGCACCCTATTTCTTTGTAAACTTTACCCAGTCGGGAGCACATGCTGTTTGGTGGATAGTGGCATCGATGTGTCTGTTGTGACGCAGAGCAGAATCGATGCTGTGCATTAGAATGATGGGGCTTAGTTTCCGCATCACCGTCCATCATTACGCTGTGCCATGTCGCATTCTGCCTCCAGCTTTTGTGAAACCGATCCTCAACGGCGGACCGTCCGTCCGATTGGTGCTTATGCACTACACGGCATTGCAGCCCATGGCAGCGGGTTAATCGGGCTTGATACTGTTCGAGGATATCTCCTGAAGATCAATTGCCAAACTGACAACACAACTTTACTCAATCCTCTGCATGTTGATGATTACGCCGACTGTAATGGGTTGGCGGTTGATGGTAACACTATTTGGTTTACTAAAGGACATCAGGTCTGTTGGAGTACGTTTAACGACTTAACGCCACAACACTTTGTGACACTGCCTTATCCTGCGAACGGTATTGCTGTGCACGGCGATGCTATCTATGTGGCGTGCCAAAAATCTGGCTACATTCACATTTTTGAACGTCAATCTCAAGCGCGCATCACCACCTTGCCCCAACCTGGTGTCGGCATTGAGAACTTGGTCATTCGTAATGATGAGCTGTGGGTGAGCGATCGCACCGAGCAAACAGTTTACTGTCTCGATCGCGCAACTGGAGCCATTCGCTTCAGTCTACTCACGCCATACAGCGATCCCACAGGGCTGGCATTTTTGCCGTCACCTCAGATAGGGCAAGAGATTTTATACGTTTCATATGCCGTCGAAGAACCTTACATTCGTGACGATCCGAATGCCGATGATCCGCATCAATTGACGTTTCGACAGAAGACCTTTGTCCATCCGCTACATGTCCATATCAACGAAAAGGAATCTTACACCTTATCCAATGGGTATCTAATCGAGATGTCCTATGTGGAGGAAATGCTCCCACTGGATGCGATCGCCCTGAAAAACTTGGAATGGCGTATTGCACTCCCATCAGAAACCGTACGTCAGAAAATCCGACACGTTGAGCCGTTCGGTCTGCCCTTCACTGAAGAAGAACAGAATGGACAACGCATTGCTGTGTTCCGATTTGACACTTTGGAACCGAATCAAGGTGCGATTTTTGGCTGGAAGGCTGTGATTGAAGTGAGGAGCATCAAATATCATCTCACGCCTAATGATGTTTCCGAGACTCCGGCCTTGCCCATCGACTTTGCGGCTCAGTATCTCGTCGATGATGACGACTTATCGATGGACACCCCAATGATTCGACAGGCCGCTCAAGAAGCGAAGGGAACAGAAACGAACGTTTTGCGAAAAATGTTGCGAATTCGCAACTACGTATACGATCGGCTGTCATATGGGATCAAGCCTCACATTGACACGCCTGATATTGCGTTAGAGAGAGGAATTGGGTCCTGTGGTGAATATGTCGGTGTTTTGCTAGCCTTGGCACGGTTAAACAATATTCCCTGTCGCACCATTGGTCGATACAAATGTCCACCTCATCAGGATCTTCAAAACATTCCACTAGAACCTGATTTTAATCATGTTTGGCTCGAGTTTTATATCCCTGGGCACGGATGGCTACCGATGGAATCCAATGTAGATGACATCGTCGAGCGTGGCCCTTACCCCACTCGCTTTTTCATGGGATTAGCGTGGTACCACATTGAAATCGGCAAAGGCGTGTCGTTTGAAAAAATTCAGGCTCCTAATAAACCTGATGATCTCTCCATTGGCGACTTGGCGCTCAACCATATTCGATTCAAGATTCTAGAAGAGTTGCCTCCGATATCAACTGAGCACCCTATTGTTGAAAATTCTGTCTATGCCTGACCCTGGCCTCCATCCCGAATTAAACACTGAGTTTTGGGAAGGCCGATACCAAGACGGCACGGCTCGTTGGGACTTGGGGCAACCAGCTCCGCCTTTTGTCAGCTTATTAAATGATGCAGCTGCCCCACCCCCAGGACGCATGGTTGTCTTGGGGTCTGGGTCTGGGCATGATGCCCTGTTGTTTGCCAAGAAAGGATTTGAGATAGTCGGTGTCGATTTCGCGCCATCAGCGATTGCCTATGCCCAACAAGCTGCCCAAGCCCGTCACCTATCAGCACAGTTCATTCAACGCGATATCTTCGATTTAGAGACTGACTACGCTGGACAATTTGACTATGTGTTAGAGCACACCTGCTTTTGTGCGATCGCCCCACACCAGCGTCCGGCCTATGTTGATCTGGCTCACACCCTCCTTCACCCTGGAGGGGAATTTATCGGCCTATTCTGGGCACATTCTCGATCCGGAGGGCCACCCTTTGGAACAACACCCGACGACATTCGGCAGCTGTTCTCTAAGAGATTTCAAACCATTAACCTTACGCATGTGACTAACTCGATTGAAAGCCGAGCACCCGACGAGTATCTCGGTCGATTTAAGGTGTAAGCAGCGGCCTCATGCTTTGAGCAGTCAACTCAATCACTATTCACGTAAAACATACCCAACGCCACGCACCGTTTGAATGAGTCGCTTTTCATTCTCGGCTTCTAGCTTCAGGCGCAGATAGCGGATATACACCTCGATGATGTTTGAATCACCCATGAAGTCATATCCCCATACTTCCTCTAGAATGCGATCGCGTGTAATCACCTGCCGAGGATAGGACAACAAATATTCCAATAGGTCAAATTCTTTTGCTGTGAGTTCAATCGCGCGATCGCCTCGGGTGACTTCTCGGGTTTGCCGATTGAGCATCAAGTCTTCAAACCGCAGCACCTCTTCTTCAGTATCTGCTGTCCGACGAAGATGAGCGCGAATTCGCGCCAGTAACTCTTCAATACTAAACGGCTTGACCAAGTAGTCGTCTGCACCCGCATCTAGACCGGCAACGCGATCGCTAACATCGTCTTTTGCGGTCAACAAAATTACAGGTACTTTCGAACCGGTTTGACGAAGGCGACGGCAGACTTCTAATCCCGTCATTCCTGGCATCATCCAATCGAGAATCACCAAGTCAGGGTTTGCATTTCGAATTTGCGTTAAACCCGTCAGCCCATCGTTTGAAACGTTGACCTCATATCCTTCATATTTCAACTCCATTTCAATGAAGCGCGCGAGTTTCTCTTCGTCTTCGACGACTACGATGGTTTGTGTCATGGTCGTGGTGTAGGGGTGACGGTAAGGTGACGGTAAAGGTACTGCCCTGATTCAGCTCAGAGTTGAGGTGGATTGTACCATTCATTCCCTCAACTAGCGTTTTCACCAGCGACAGTCCAAGCCCGTATCCACCTGTTGCACGAGAGCGTGCTGCATCGACGCGGTAACACCGATTGAAGACCTGTGTCTGATGTTCATCAGAAATGCCAATGCCGCGATCGCACACCTGGATAATAGCACTGTTCTCTGTCTCCGCTAATTTCACAACGATTGGTTCATCCGCATCTGAGTATCGAATGGCGTTGTCGACCAAATTGAATACCACCTGTTTCAAGCGATCAGCATCCGCCATAGCATAAATATCCGGTGATGTCGCTTCAAGATGAATGGGATGGGTATGGTTGAGCTTGAGAATCTTGAGACAATTCTCTAATTGATCATTTAAGTGGACGGGCATGAGAGAAAACTGAAGATTTCCGCTATCCGCACGAGCCAAGTCCAGCAGATCTTGAAGCAGTCGAATGGTTCGTTCAGCCTCCGATGTAGCAGCTTCTAATGCTTCTCGCTGAAGCTCATTCAACGTACGACTACGCCGTAAAACGCTCTGTAAATACCCATAAACAATGGTCAATGGGGTACGCAGTTCATGAGAAATATCGTGAACAAACTGTCGCTGTTGCGCCATGTTGTCCGCCAGTCGTCGGAGCGTTATTTCACAGGTTTGAGCGAGCTCTCTAACTTCCGTCGGCGCCTTGTCAAGATGAAACTGCACATGGTCTAAGTCGTCAACGGTCAGGTTGGCCGTGACGCGACTAATTTTCCGAAGGGGTTGAACCGAGCGCCTCACTGAGTAAGCAATCGCTGCCGTTATAAACGCGATCGCCAACATCGTCGCCAACCCCAAGTTCAGCATGAGCTGATTAAACATCTGACTACTTTTAGTGATGTCTAGGGCGACGTACAGCGTACCGAGGTTTTCCCCATCAATCACCAGAGGCCCCTTGCAGCCAATATAATGTCGACCATCTGTCTGGAAGACCTTTGGCTGCAAGGAAAGTGTCGGGATGCTAAGGAGTTGCCGTGCAAATTGCTCATCGTGCCACTGACTTTGCGACTGAGCCAAAATGTTACCTTGAGCCCCGCTGACAACGATCGATAGATCAGGTAGCGATCGCAACTGCACCGTCTTCTGAACCGCTTCATCATTAGTTAATGTCGCTGTGTAAGCGTCAATATCCCTGGGAATCTGCTCAGCGATATCTGAAATTTGCCGCTTTTGGTCCCCAATGACAATGCTCTGCGCACGCCACGAGATCCAACCAGAAACTCCAATGATGCCCAATACCGAAATGCAGGTTACTCCGGCAGTCATTCGAAACTGAAGCGAACGAACATCAATTCCACCATGCTGCACGAGGGCACACTTTATAAAAGAAGCGATTTGGTGCCGAAACTTCATCAATACATGCTGCTAATGGTGGACAAGAAAAGACTGCAGTTTCCTCCATCTCCAAATTAATCTACTTATTTTGATTAGAAATGAGTTTTTTGTGAGTCTTCGCGGACTTCATTCTCAGCGTATATTAAGAAATGAAACGTTGAGCAGCTTTCATCCGTTATGGTTTCTGGGATTCCACTCCAGTCATTTCTCCGAAACCGTTTTCCCACAGGGATTACAAACCTGACATCAGTGGCCTCTACACCAAGCCCACCTGAAGTGCCTGTCTAGTCAAACGAGTGAGCTGAGCCAACTTATCCGATTGAATGCGTGACGTTCTAATTGTGAAGCGGTTCTTCTTCTCGGTGATACATCGGGAAAAGTTCTTTAATTGCCTGTGCGTAGGCTTCTGCTCCAAACTCAATCACATCATTATGTCCAGCGTCTGGTATCAATAAGAGTTTTTTGGGCTCAGTGGTGTGGGCATAGAGCGTTGAACTCATATCTGTCGGAACAGTCTGATCAGCTGTGCCGTGGACATACAAAACAGGGACATCTAGCTCAGAGACTTTGCTAAGGGATTCAAATCGCTGCGTCAATAGCCGATTGATTGGAAGAAATCCATAATTCTTTGTGCGATTTGACATGTCCAGAATGGAGGTAAATGAGCCTTCGACGATCAAGCCTCCAATTTGGGGATGATTGGAAACCAACTCAATCGCGATCGCCCCTCCTAGCGAATGACCAAAGACGAGGCTGTTCTGCGGAGCAACCTCTAACTCCTGGGTCAGGTATTGCCAAGCTGCGTCTGCATCTTCATAAACCCGTTGCTCACTAGGAAAATCACCCGAACTCAAGCCATAGCCGCGATAATCGATGATCAAGACCGAGAACCCAAGGCTATGAAACCATGAGGCCTTGGATGCATTTGCACTCACATTATCTCCGTTGCCGTGAAAGTACAGCAGGCCTGGAGCGTCGGACTCTTGTGACGGCATCCACCATCCATGCAGTTGCTCGTTTTCACCATCATTAGAAATGGGAATCCAGACATCAGTGTAGGAGATGCCAAAATCGGCTGGTGTTGTTGTTAGCGTTGACGATGGGAAAAAAATGATGCGCTGTTGCTGTCGATAAAGAAACAGACACATGCCTCCATATGCTAGAGACAGGAAGGCGATCGCTGCCGTAGCAAGCTTAAGCAAGAGTATTGGAGTCAATTTCAACATACACGTTTAGACATACACGTGACTGTGAGATCTGATTTTATAGCACGGTTCTGAATGAATGCTGTTATTCAGACATCGATACACTGTTACAGCTCAACCGTGTTGTAAGCGCATAACACGTTCGCAAAGCCATGAAGCTTGTACGAAATGCGCCAGCCCTGAGTGAATCTTAGCAACACCTCCTAAACAACGGCTCATTATCATTTGTGTCTGGCAACCTGTGTGGAAGGATTCTTCAGAAACTCCTGCAGCGAGGTACTATGTTTCTCAATCAAGATGATGGCATTCTGAAGAAGAGCCATACTGTCGCGATCGCCGCCACTAGGCTAGGAGCTTTAAATCATGGGGTTCGACATCCTACCTGGCAAAAGCTATCCACTAGGAGCAACAGTTTATCCCAACGGGGTCAACTTCTCGATTTTTTCGAAAAACGCTACATCCATCGAACTGCTTCTATTCAATGACAAAGATGACACGCAGCCGTCACGGATAATTCCCTTAGATGCGAGTCACCACCGCACTTTCTACTATTGGCACGTATTCGTCAGCGATCTTGGTCATGGTCAACTCTATGGCTATCGCGTCCATGGACCCTACAGTCCTGAACTCGGGCTCCGATTTGACGGCCAAAAAGTCTTGCTCGATCCCTATGCTCGTTCAGTCGTGGGGTGGCATCAGTACAATCGCGATGCCGCGGTACATGAAGGGAATAACGGAGCCTATGCGTTGAAGGGTGTTGTCGTCGACACCAACAGCTATGACTGGGAGGGGGACGAGCCTCTGAATATTCCCTACGCAGATAGTGTCATTTATGAGCTCCACGTGGGCGGCTTTACCCGTAATCCCAATTCGGGCATTGCACCCGACAAACGTGGAACGTTCGCGGGCTTGATTGAAAAGATTCCTTATCTAAAGGACCTAGGTATTACCGCTGTTGAGCTTCTTCCGGTCCATCAATTTGACGAGCAGGATGTGGCTCGCGGACTCCGGAACTATTGGGGCTATAGCACAATGGCATTCTTCGCCCCTCATCAACGCTATAGCTCTCGACTGGACCCCCTTGGTCCGGTTGATGAATTTCGGGATATGGTCAAGGCGCTGCACCAAGCTGGCATTGAAGTCATTCTCGATGTTGTGTTTAATCACACTGCAGAAGGCAACCATGAAGGCCCAACCTTCTCTTTTCGAGGCCTAGAGAACGATGCCTATTACATCCTTGAAGAAAACAAGACGTTTTACAGCAACTACAGCGGGTGCGGCAATACGCTCAAAGCCAATCATGAGATTGTCGGTCGCATGATCATCGATAGCTTGCGCTATTGGGTCACCGACATGCATGTGGATGGATTTCGATTTGATCTGGCTTCAGTGTTGGCTCGGAGCCGAACTGGCGAACCCCTCACTGATCCTCCGATTCTCTGGACGATTGAGTCAGATCCGGCATTAGCCGGCACCAAAATTATCGCAGAAGCCTGGGATGCAGCTGGGCTGTATCAGGTGGGATCATTTATCGGCGACCGCTTTGCTGAATGGAATGGTCCGTTTCGAGACGATATTCGGCGTTTCGTTAAAAGTGACCCCAATGCGGTGAGCATCTTGGCAAATCGGATTATGGGTAGTCCAGACATCTATCCTGAACCTGACCGAGAACCCAATCGCAGCATCAACTTTGTGACGTGTCATGATGGGTTTACGCTCAATGACCTCGTGTCTTACAACGAAAAGCATAACCTTGCCAACCTGGAGAACAATCGTGACGGAGCTGATCACAACTTCAGTTGGAACTGCGGAGTAGAAGGTGAAATCGATCATCCAGAGATTGAAGCCTTTCGCCTTCGTCAGATGAAAAACTTTTTAACAGTGATGTTTATCTCTCAAGGGACGCCGATGCTCTTGATGGGGGATGAAGTGCGACGAACGCAGCTCGGCAACAATAATGCCTACTGCCAAGACAACAACCTTAGCTGGTTTGACTGGGATGCCTTGGATACGCATCAAAACCTGCTCCGATTTGTTCGACAAATGATTGCCTTTACCCAGTCGTTATCTCTGTTTCGTCAAGAGCGCATTCTACAGGTAAACTACGATCCCTATCGCCCGCACATTATTTGGCATGGTGTTCATTTGGGGCAACCTGATTGGGACTATCATTCCCATAGCCTTGCGTTCACGCTATGCCATCCTCAGGCCAATGAGCGATTACACATTATGCTCAATGCCTACTGGGAACCCCTTAAGTTTGAACTTCCGCCTCTTCATAACCAGAAGCGCTGGTATCAAATCGTCGACACATCGAAACCATCACCAGACGACATTTTTGACTCTCAAGGGGCGATCGCCGCATCAGGGAATCGGTATTGTGTCAGCGAGCGGTCGTCCGTCGTTCTCATCGCTGGCTGAATTGAAGGGCGTTGCGATCGCGATGCAGCAGCGAGAATTAGGTTCGGACTGATAGACCGCATGTATCCATCACAGCAAGCATGGCTTAGAGCAAGTTCTCAAAGCGCCGTCGAAGTCGATCGAGTTCTTCTTTCGAAAATTCGCCGGGTTCTGTATCCATTGCACCACTTGTCTTTCGGTCTTTTTCTGGCGATGTCGCCTGCTCTTTCTCCTCGGGGTCCCAATCTGGCGACTCCAGGTTATCTTCAGGCGGAACCTCTAACGTTCCTTGGGCAACAAACTTGCACTCATAGTCGGCATCCCGGCAAAATAACTCAATCTCTTCAGCATTAAAGCCTTCAATCGTCGGGCTCGGAAAATCTTGAGCTTCGAGCATCAAACCATAGCGGGTTGCATCGTCCTCATCTTCAAACATGAGAACAATGTTGCGATCGCCCAGTTTTAGCGTATGAATGCCCTCGTTATCTGTCCCGGCATTGAACAGCAGAACAAATACCCTCATGATTCGTAAAACAGTTAACGATAAGTTTGAACAAATATGACAGCCAATAATTGGCTAGCAACCACAGAAAACACCATGTTTCCCCGTCTGATGAGTGCTCCATGATGTGCGATCGCACACAATAGTTTAGTACAGCGATGCCGACTCACCCAAGACACAGCAGATTCAGTTTGCTGACTATTACGACTTAGCAACGTTCGCGAAGCGATGAGAGGTAGAGAACATACGTTGCGCATTCCAACGCCCTCATAATTTCTTTATCAATTTGAGACGTTAACCCAATCGTAAACGACAGCACTCCCCATCTAGGTTAGGGTAATTATTTTAGGGAAATCGCGTGGAGCAGAGCTTTCTCAGAATAATGATTTCTACTAAAGGCCGAAACCCCAAATAACCACTATTGCTAAGACTCAGCAATAGCCTCATTGGACATACAGCAGGGTCAAAAGATTTGCATTCTTTTCATCCAACTAACCGCCTCAAAGGAGGTTATTTCGATTATCGTAGGGCTGGGTATGTGTATGACTGCTTAAGAAACGCATGTACATCTATCAAACGGTGCATTAACGTTGATTGCATCGATTTCCTTTCCTGAGCGATTGCTGCGGTGTCAGGCGATGGCTGTCTTATAATCAGCTTCTCTATCGGTGTGGACAACATCCGCTCACCAAACCCATCCTCATCGAGCAAACAATCCCAGTAGAGCAAGCAGCCCATTCCACATTCGGGCCGAGTTGTGAGGATGTGACGTCAGCACATTTATGTTCACAGTTACCCTTTAACGCAAGGCTATGACTCAACTGCCAGAGCCACCGAATCCGAAAGACTTCAAGGATTTTCGCCTTAGAGCCTCTACAAATCGCACACGATTGCTCATCATTTTGGGTCTAGCAACAATCGGAGTCTCGGGTGGCCTCATTCTTCGACAGTGGGTCTATACGCGTCTTGTGCCGCTGATTGAAGTAGCGGTCGTCAGGCTAATTGATCGTCCAGTCGAAATGGGACCAATCGAAGGGTTTTCGCTGACCCATGTGCAGTTTGGAGAAACGCGAGTTTCCCCTTCCAACAACGATATTGACCGAGCAATTGTTGAATCTGTTCGGGTTTCCTTTAATCCACTAGAGGTCATCATCAGCCGCAGTTTGAGCTTCAGCGTTATGTTGCGATCGCCGACTGCAATTATTGAGCAAGACGATACCGGTCAGTGGTTAGATTTAACGATTAATGAACTTGAAGCGGGAGCCATTGAATTCAAACTTGACGCCGTTCAGTTTGAAGACGCTCACGTTGCTGTCGTCCCTGCCTTACTAGATAGTGGTGAAGCCGAGGCTGGAGCGATCGAACCGCGATCGCCCAATTCATTAAATCCTGACACGTCAACAGATGAGCAATTGGGCGACGAACAGCTGGATGTGTTGACCCGTAGGAGACAGCAACTTGATCGAGATCGCAATCTGCCTCAAGCATGGCCAACAATCGAACGACCATTTGTCTGGCTACAGGCAATTGATGGACGTGCAGCTTTTTTTGATGAGAATCAGCGCATTTCTTTTGATGTTGAAGGCGAACCCAACACGCCATCGGATGGGGGCAGCTTTAAAGTTTCTGGAGAAGTAGACCGGCAGCAGGAAGACTGGATGGCGAATGCCGTCATTCAGACTCAAGATCTCGACATTCGTGAGTTTCTACTGCTCGCACCTGAACTGCCCGTTGATATTGCTAGCGGAACTATTAGCAGCAATCTGCGAGGTGAATTGAGTGCTACCAACGACATCAGCATCCGAGGCACGGCTCAAGTTCAAGACGTCAGGGTCGATGTGCCAACGCTTTCACAGCCCATTGAACTAGCACAGAGCAATCTTCAATTTCGCGGGCAGCAGGTGCAGATTGAAAACACACAACTCTCCCTTGGAAGTTCAGTCTTAAGCGCACGGGGACGCATCGATTTGAGAGAACCGGAGCGAAATGCCTACAATTTAGCGCTAACGGGCGACAATCTGGACATTGCTACCGTCCTCAGAGATGTGGGTGTTTCCGTTCCGTTTGCCATTGAGGGACAAGTAGATACAACCGTCAATGTTGCAGGACCGCTTCAACAACCGTCAATCACTGGAACGCTAAATCAAGCCAGCTCGATTCAAGTCGATCGCGTGGAACTTGATGCCATTGGAGCACGATTTAGCCTATCGCCCGATGCATTAGAACTCAATACTATTCAAGTCTCTCCAGCCGCAGGTGGCGTTGTTTCCGGCAATGGACAAGTGACGTTCGATCAGTTTGGCTCTTTGTCGTTTGCCCTAGATGCATCAAACATTCCAGGGGATGCGATCGCCCGTCAATATGCTCAAGACGCCTTGCCAGAGACTCTTACCCTTGGATTGGTGTCTGCTCAGGCACGCATCACTGGAACCGTGTCACGCCCAATTGTCAGCGCCCAATGGCAAGCGCTCAACGGGACCTATCCTGCTCAGGGCAATCTGATTGCCTTTAATAATCGTCTCTCGTTGCGAGACGTGCGAGTGAGCATTGGAGAAGGAACCGTACGTGCAGACTCAGATTTATCGCTCGATGATCAGCAATGGCGAGCCAATGCCACGGTTGAACAACTGCCGCTGGCGACGATCGCCCCGGGGCAGGCTGATACTCTTGGTCCAAGTGTGTTGGATGGAGAGGTGATTCTTTCAGGAACCCTGAGAGATTTGAGTCCCGCAACGATTGAAGCCGATGGCCAAATCATCGTTTCAAACCTCCCGATGATAGATGGACCCGTGACAGCTCGAGGGCAGTGGACAGGGAGGGGCTTACAGCTTGATGAAGCAATCGCCCCAAATCTACAGGCCAATGGATTCATCGGCTTCGATTTCCCGACTGATGCCTCCGGCGCCTTCGGCGTTCCTAATATTAATGAACTAGACCTCGACATCGTTGCTCAGGACGTGGATCTCGCCCGCAGCGCAGCAATTATTAGCGCTATCAATTCGGGTAACCTCACGAGTGTTGCAGACCTAACGACGGATGATGAAGCGACAGCGACAGTTCCCATTGCGGGAATTGCAGATTTTCAAGGCCGCCTCACCGGAACACTGAATCAACCCACCATTGATGGAACCATTGCCATTCAAGATTTAGTCGTCAACGATGTCGCATTTGACCCGATGCTCACTGGCAACACTCGATTTACGGTGGGTCAAGGAGGAACACTGAATCTTGACGGACAAACAGATCAACTGTCTGCCACGGTCGATGAGCGCTATTATCCAACAGAGTTTGTCCTCCGTCGCGGAGATATTTTGGCCCGTGGCAGCACGCAAGGCGATCGCCTCCTCTCGACAGTCGAAAACTTTCCGCTTGGCGTCTTAAATCTTCGACCAGCTGCAAATCTGGGATTAGGTCCCCTACGAGGCATCGTGAGCGGTAATGTGTCGGTAAACCTAGATACCCTCAACATCACAGATTTGTCTCAGTTATCGGCCTCTGGTGATGTGCGAATTATCGATCCGAGCTTGGGCCACATCGAGGGCGATCGCTTCGCTGGAACGTTTACCTATGGCAACGGAGTCGCTATCATCGACGATGGACAATTAGCCGTCGGCAGTAGTGATTACGACGTTACAGGTCGATTTGCCCCCACTGACGACACCTTATTCAAGGGCCAAATCGCCGCAGACAATGGCAATGTTCAAGATTTACTCGTGGCGCTCAAATATTTTGAGCTACAGGATCTGTTGCGATTCTTTGACCCTCCCCAGTACGGAAATGCCGCCGATCT
>JBCBLF010000002.1:51539-56106 GCA_038520475.1 Cyanobacteria bacterium J06627_8 | reverse complement strand
TGACACAGCCCCCATTCGCATCACCGAAGCCACGCTTCTTCGACAGCTTCAACGGTATGCAGAGATCTCAACCTTGCTGCGAACGTACCGACGAGAGCAAGCTGAGGCGACCTTTTTCCCAGCGCTTCAAGAACTGTCTGGAACAATCTCCGGCGTCGTTGACCTGACGGTATCTCGCAACAGTGGACTAACAGCAGACTTTGACTTAACCGGGGAAAATTGGGAATGGGGAGAATACGATGATCCCAATCAAATCATTGCTGCGGGGAGCTTCTCCGACAATACCATCACCCTCTTGCCGTTCCGATTTGAGTCGGGAGACACCTTAATCGACTTTGCCGGACAAGTTGGACAAGCCGAAGATAGCCAGGGACAGCTTCAAATCACGAATGTCCCAGCCGATCTTGTCGCTGACTTTATCCGCTTACCGATCGCCATTGAAGGCAATTTGAACACAACGGCAACGGTTACCGGTAGTATTAGAAACCTGCAAGCCAGGGGAGAATTTGCTCTCGAAGACGGACTGATTAATCAAACGCCGATTCAAGAAACAGACGCTCAGTTTCGATATGCAGATGCGCGACTCATCTTGATTGGCAGCATGTTAGTGTCTGACAACGACCCCATCAGTCTGACTGGCAGCATTCCATATCGGTTACCCCAAGGAATGGTTGACCCCGACAGTGACGAAATCAACTTAAATATCGAAGTCGAAAATGACGGACTGGCCTTACTCAATCTGTTGAATAATCAGGTGAACTGGACCGGGGGCGAAGCAAACGTATCGCTTCAGGTCGGAGGCACCTTACGTCAAACGTCATCGGGTATCGATATTCAACCCTTGGCTACAGGATTTGCAGAATTACGAAATGGCTCGTTTGTAGCAGAGGTCTTACCGGCGCCTCTTACCGACGTAACCGGAACCGTTCAGTTCAACCGCGATCGCATCCAAGTAAATAATATTCGTGGTCAGTTTAGTGATGGGGAATTTGTGGCCAATGGCATCATTCCACTAGCAGTTCCATTTGAAATTGACGCACCAGATACTGCACGCGTCGAAGTTGAAAATACTGAACCTGAAAACACTGGGGTACCTAATAACGCTGAAGGCGAAGACGATGTCCTGAGGGAACCCATCAATCCAGCATTAACGCCATTAACGGTTGATTTGAATGACCTAGCGGTCGATGTCAAAGGATTGTATGACGGAGGAGTCAACGGCCAAGTCATTGTTGGTGGAACCGCTCTTGCCCCTCGTCTAGGCGGAGCAGTGACGCTCTCCGATGGACGCATTTCGTTGCCAGACACGGCGATGCTTGGAGGAGTTGCCGCCACCCAGCAGGACACCTCTCCATTTGCGACATTATTTTCTCCGCCTGAACTCGACAACCTTCAGGTGGTCTTAGGCAATCGCCTACTCATTACCCGTGCCCCCATCCTAAATTTTGTTGCCACTGGTGATCTGGTTGTCAACGGCCCACTCAATGACTTTCGAAGCCTAATGCCCGATGGGATTATTCGACTCCGTAGCGGGCAAGTCAACGTCTTCACCACACAGTTTAATTTGATGCGTGGACGAGATAACGTCGCCATTTTTCGACCCAGTGACGGACTTGATCCCTTTCTCAATGTTCGATTAGCAACGTCAATTTTAGAACAGACACGATCGCCCATCCCTACGTCCACAGCATTTGCGCAATCGGAGCTCTCTGAAGTGATTGACTCGTCTGTAAATGATTTTGGCGGCATTGAAACAGTTCGAGTGCAAGCAACCGTGATCGGACCTGCCAGTCAAATCTTTGAGAATCTTCGGTTGAGCAGCAGTCCGAGTCGCAGTGAAAACGAGATTATTGCCCTGATTGGAGGAGGGTTCGCAGACACCCAAGGACAAGATGGCAGCAATTTGGCGATCGCCAGTTTAGCGGGGACGGCACTGTTCACCAGCATTCAAAATTTGTTAAGCAATGCGATAGGTGTCAGCGATTTTCGGATTTTCCCTGCTGTCATCACTAACGATGAACGAGAAGATGGAAGCGACAGCCCAACATCGACACTGGGCATTGCAGCTGAATTGGGCGTTGACATTACCAGTGACTTGTCAATTTCAGCACTCCAATTTTTAACACTTGAAGAACCGACGCAGTTCAACCTTCGATATCAAATCAATGATGAATTGCGGTTACGGGGAACGAGCAACTTCTCAGATGAAAATCGGCTTGTATTAGAATTTGAGACTCGTTTCTAGCCATTAGTCCAGTCCGATTGAAGAATGGCATAGAGCTTGATATCCTTCAAATCGCCCCACTTCAGCGTGTGTTGGCGACGACATCCTTCGTAGGCCATTCCTAGTTTTTGCATGACCCGACCTGATGCAGGATTATCGGTGAAGTGGGTCGACTGAATTCGATTAAGATTCAAGGCGTTAAATCCATAATCAAGAATCGCGCGGGCCGCTTCGGTACAGTAGCATTGTCCACGATAGGGTTCTCCGATCCAATACCCCAACTCAGCCAACTGATCGTCCGTATTCACGTGTAAGCCAATCGAGCCACAGAGCTTGCCCGTCTCGCGCAGTGTAATGGCATAGATTGCGAGTTTCCCCTGTTCAATATCTTCGGGCATGGATTGAATCCATGCTTCAGCCGCGCCATCAGGATAAGGATGGGGAATGGAGAGCGTATTGGCGGCAACGATGCGATCGCCCGCCAATCGTTGAACATCGGCAGCATCTGATAACTGAAATGAGCGCAACACCAGTCTTTCTGTGGTCAGAACCGGTTGATGGGGCTGAGGTAAGGTCGACCGACGAATGCCAGTGACAATCACAAAACTGATATTCTTGTACCAGCATGTGACGGACTGAAACCCCGTCTTTTTCAGCGCGGTGAGCTGATGCTTGAGCGTTGGTGGATGATCGTATTGTTGGGCATGACGCTGCGCTGCAATCACCTGATTGTCGGTTGCTCCAAGCTGTTGGACGGCTTGAACCCAACGCTGACGATACCGATGTTCAACATCGGGTGTCTCACCCTGCACTTCATCCAGGTTAAGAAACAGTCCATCGGGCTTCAGGGCTCGATATATCGATCGATACACCTCCTCCTGTTCAGCCACTGTTAAGTGGTGAAGCGAGAGCGCTGAAACAATGTAGTCATAGGAATCTGACCAGTCAAGATCACGATAATCGGCAGTGATAAGTTTCGGCGTTTGTCCCAGTTGTTGAAACCGAAGCTTTGCTTGAGCTAGCATATCGACCTGCTGATCAACCAGCGTCAGCTCAGCCGTTGGAAATGCCCGCTGAATCATGCCAGAGAGCAACCCAGTTCCGGCTCCCAAATCTAGGACCGTAAACGACGATGGGCGATCGCCGTCTTCCTCAGTTTTCGTAGATTCCTTCACTCTCTCATGGTCGACCATGACCTGAATGGCTGCATCGTAGAGTTCATCAAAACAGGGGATGAACATCCGCCGACAGCGATCATAGTTCACCGCATCGAACGTCATGTGAGTCATTGATCACCTCCTTGAGCGTGGGTCGAACCACAATTTAGAAGTTAATCTCTAACCGTCCAACCCGCATCCATAATGAAGGAATGAATCTACAACCATTCATCGTGCGCCAATTCAAAGAATTGCCATTAGGCAATCGTTTGAAGATGCAACTCTTTTTGACTTTCAGGCAACTCGGTGTAAGACGCAACAATGTTACGAAATTCATCGCCGTCAATGGTCTCCCGCTCAAGCAGCAAATCAGCTAAGCGATCGAGGAGTGGACGATTTTCTCGAATAATTGAACGAGCTCGGTTATAACAATGATTCACAATGGAGCGAATTTGAGCATCGATTTTTGTGGCGAGTTCCTCTGAATACTCAGGTCCTTGCGACATCAAGTCACGGCCAAGAAAGACTTCACCGCCGCCTGTCTCCATCGCAAACGAACCCAAATCAGACATGCCGTATCGAGTTACCATCTTGCGTGAGAAATCAGCCACAGCTTTGATGTCACCGGAGGCTCCAATCGTCACCTCGTCATGCCCAAACACTTCTTCTTCAGATGCGCGACCGCCCAAATAAACGGTAATTCGATCGAGCAATTCGGAACGCGTCTGCAATCCATCGTCAATGTCATCGCGTCTGAGTAGAGGCTTGGCAAATCCACCAATGCCTCCTGAGCGAGGAATAATCGTAACTTTGTCGAGTGGATCCGTGTTTTCGAGCAGGGTCATCAGCAAGGCATGACCCAATTCGTGATAGGCAATGAGGCGCTTCTTCTTGCTATCCATCAACGGATTCATGGTTAAACCGATGGTGATGCGATCAATCGCATCATCAATCTCCGTCAAAGAAATTTCGTCTTTTCGCCGTCGAGCGGTCAAGATAGCGGCTTCATTCAGCATATTGGCTAAATCAGCTCCTGAAAATCCAGGTGTTCGCTGAGCAACGGCTTCTAGTGACACGTCAGGAGACATTTTCTTATTGCGAGCATGGACCTCTAGAATGCCGAGTCGCCCGTTATAGCCCGGAAGGTCAACGGTAACTTGACGGTCAAATCGTCCAGGACGCAACA